>JACDAG010000744.1 GCA_013695565.1 Bradyrhizobium sp. | reverse complement strand
GCATCACGCGCTTTCGCGCTCGACCCGGTGACGCTCGACGTCGGCGGCCTCGCGAAGGCATCGGCGCGGCTGACGTTCGCCAATGTGCCGCGCGGGGCGTTTTCGGCCAACGTGGTGCAGGCAATGGGAGCGGCGGCGCAGATCGAGGCCGGCCCGATCGAGCTCACACTGCGCGATACCGGCGGCATCGACCTTGCGGTCGCGCAACAGGCCCGCGTCCAGAACATCAGCCGCGACGCCGCCCGGCGCGCCATCGTCGAGGGCATCCGGTCCGGCAGCGAACAGGCCGCGGCAGCCAATCCCGATGCCGCGGCGGCCGTCGAGGCGTTGGCCCGCTTCGTCGAGAGCCCGGGCCAGACGCTCAACGTCAAGCTCACGCCAACAGGCAAGGTGCCGGCGCTGCAGCTCATGCAGTTGTTGAAGACCGATCCGATGGTTGCGCTGGCGCAATTCCGGATCGAGGCTTCGACGGGACTATAGACTTATTTTTTGACGCGTTTTCTTGATGCGAACCGGGGTCCACTTCGCTCGAAAACGTCTCGCTTAGCCCTTATCCGGCAGATTGAGCCGGATGTGCAGTTCGCGCAGCTGCTTCTGGCCGACGTCCGACGGCGCGCCCATCAGCAGGTCCATGGCCTGCTGATTCATCGGGAACAGCGATATCTCGCGCAGATTGTTGGTGCCGCACAGCAGCATCACGATGCGATCGACGCCGGCCGCCATGCCGCCATGCGGCGGGGCACCGTACTGGAACGCGCGGTACATGCCGCCGAACCGCTCGACGACATCCTTCTCGCCATAGCCGGCGATCTCGAACGCCTTCACCATCGCCTCGGGCTTGTGGTTGCGGATGCCGCCGGAGGCGATCTCGAAGCCGTTGCACACGATGTCGTATTGGAACGCCTTGATGGTCAGCGGGTCCTGCCCGTTGAGCGCGTCGAGGCCGCCCTGCGGCATCGAGAACGGGTTGTGCGAGAAGTCGACCTTTTTCTCAGTCTCGTCATACTCATACATCGGGAAGTCGACGATCCAGGCGAGCTCGAACCGCTCCTTGTCGATCAGGTTCAGCTCCTCGCCCACTTTCGTGCGCGCCAGGCCTGAAAACTTCCAGAACTTGTCGGGGTCGCCGGCAACGAAGAACGCCGCATCGCCTTCTTTCAGGCCGAGCTGGGTGCGGATCGCGGCCGTCCGTTCCGGGCCGATGTTGTTGGCCAAGGGGCCGGCGCCCTCGCCGCCCTCGCGCCACATGATGTAGCCGAGGCCGGGCTGGCCTTCGCCTTGCGCCCACGAGTTCATCCGGTCGCAGAATGCGCGGGAGCCACCGCCGGTGCCGGGGATGCCCCAGACCTGGTTCTTCGGATCTTCCAGCATCCGCGCGAACACCTTGAAGCCGGAGCCGCGGAAATGCTCGGAGACGTCCTGCATCTCGATCGAGTTGCGCAGATCAGGCTTGTCGCTGCCGTATTTCTTCAAGGACTCCGCGAACGGAATCCGCCGCCAGCCTTTTGTCACCGGCTTGCCTTTGGCAAATTCCTCGAACACGCCGGTGACGACCGGCTCCATCGCCGCAAACACGTCGTCCTGCTCGACAAAGCTCATCTCGACGTCGAGCTGATAGAACTCGCCCGGCAGCCGGTCGGCGCGCGGGTCCTCATCGCGGAAGCATGGCGCGATCTGGAAGTAGCGGTCGAAGCCCGACATCATCAAGAGCTGCTTGTACTGCTGCGGCGCCTGCGGCAGCGCGTAGAACTTGCCGGGATGAATCCGCGACGGCACCAGGAAGTCCCGCGCCCCTTCCGGCGAGGACGCCGTCAGGATCGGGGTCTGGAATTCGAAGAAGCCCTGCTCCTTCATCCGCTTGCGCATGGAGTCGACGATCGCGCCGCGGGTCATGATGTTCTGGTGCAGTTTCTCGCGACGGAGATCGAGGAAACGGTACTTAAGCCTTATATCCTCAGGATATTCCTGCTCACCGGCGACCGGCAGCGGCAGCTCGGCGGCCGGACCCAATACTTCGACCGCGTTGACATAGATCTCGATCTTGCCGGTCGGCAGTTCGGCATTGACGGTGCCTTCGGGACGATGGCGCACCTTGCCGTCGATCCGCACCACCCACTCCGAGCGGAACTTTTCCACGTCCGCAAACGCCGGCGAATCCTTGTCGGCCACGCACTGGGTGATGCCGTAATGGTCGCGCAGGTCGATGAACAGCACGCCGCCATGGTCGCGGATGACGTGGCACCAGCCCGAGAGGCGAACCGTTTCGCCGATATCGCTGTCGCGGAGCGCGCCGCATGTATGTGACCGGTAGCGATGCATGGAAATCCCAAAAACTGATATTGGAGGTCGAATCGAGGGCGAAAGCCTTCTCGAACTGCGGGAGGGTTTACCCGACGGGACCGGGCGCGGCAACCAAAGGCGGGGCCCGTTTTGGCCCGAAAAGTGACGTTTCCGCCCCATCGGGCCTGAGCCCTTTGCCTATTCGCTGGGCGCGCCTATCTTTGTGGTCATGACCGTCCATTTCCCGTTCCAGAACACCTATGCGGCCCTGCCCGCCAACTTCTTCGCGCGGGTCGCGCCGACCCCCGTGGCGGCCCCCCGGCTGATCAAGCTGAACCGGGCGCTGGCCGTCCATCTCGGCCTCGATCCGGAGGTGCTCGGGAGCCCCGAGGGCGCCGAGATCCTGGCCGGCAAACGCGTCCCCGACGGCGCCGACCCGATCGCGATGGCCTATGCCGGCCACCAGTTCGGGCACTTTGTGCCGCAACTCGGCGACGGCCGCGCCATTCTGCTCGGCGAAGTCATCGATGCCGATGGGATCCGCCGCGACATCCAGCTCAAGGGTTCCGGGCCGACGCCATTTTCGCGCCGCGGCGACGGCCGCGCCGCGCTCGGTCCGGTGCTGCGGGAATACATCGTCAGCGAGGCGATGTTTGCCTTGGGTATTCCGACGACGCGTTCGCTCGCGGCCGTCATCACCGGCGAGCGCGTGCAGCGCGAGACCATGCTGCCCGGCGCCGTGCTGACGCGCGTCGCGTCGAGCCATATCCGGGTCGGCACCTTTCAGTTTTTCGCCGCCCGCGGCGATACCGACGGCGTGCGGCAACTGGCCGACCACGCCGTTGCACGGCACTATCCGGAAGCCGCAAAGGCGGAGCGCCCCTATCACGCGCTGCTCGAAGGCGTGGTGGCGCGGCAGGCCGATCTGGTTGCGCGCTGGCTCCTGGTCGGCTTCATCCACGGCGTCATGAACACCGACAATTCCTCGATCTCGGGCGAAACCATCGATTACGGCCCGTGCGCGTTCATGGACCATTACGATCCGGCGCAGGTGTTTTCGTCGATCGACGAACAGGGCCGCTACGCCTACGCCAACCAGCCGCAGATCGCGCTGTGGAATCTGACGCGGCTGGCCGAATGCCTGCTGCCGCTGTTTTCCGACGACAAGGACAAGGCGATCGAACAGGCGCAATTCATCCTCGGTGAATTCGCGGAAAAATTCACCACCACCTATCACGCCGGACTGCGCGCCAAGATCGGCCTGTTCAGTCAGCGTGACGGCGACGAGGCGCTGGTGCAGGACCTGCTCGATGCCATGGCCAAGAATCAGGCCGACTTCACGCTCGCCTTCCGCCGCCTCGGCGATCTCGCCGGCGATCCGGACAATGACAGCGTCCGGCAGTTGTTCGCCGATCCCGCCGCGTTCGATGAATGGGCGGCGCGCTGGCGGCAACGCATTTCCAACGAACCGCAATCGGCGGCAGAGCGAAGTGTCGCGATGCGCGCGGTCAATCCGGCCTTCATCCCGCGCAACCACCGCGTCGAAGCGGTGATCCAGGCCGCGATGAACCGGGATGACTACGCGCCGTTCGAGGAGTTGCTGACGGTGCTGGCAAAGCCGTTCGAGGACCAGCCGGAGTTCGCCGGATATGCCGATCCGCCAGAGCCGGAACAGCGTGTGCTGCAGACGTTCTGCGGAACGTGATATCGTCATGCGCCAAACGGTGACCGTCATCACCCGCCACCGGGGGTTACCACTCCTGTCGCGATTGTCGTCCCCGCGCAGGCGGGACCCAGTACGCCGCGGCTTATCGGTTCAATCACTGGCGTCTCTGGGATACTGGGTCACCCGCCTCCGCGGGTGACGACAACTGAGTATGACGCCGCGATCTCGCGACGTAATCCGCCCGAGGTTTGCATCTCGTTTCGCCCTCACCAAACAG
>JACDAG010000580.1 GCA_013695565.1 Bradyrhizobium sp. | reverse complement strand
TGGTTCTCGATCTTGCAAGGGCAGTCGCTTAGCGGCACCTCCTTCACAAGCCTCAAGCAGCTTCAGGAACACATCGATGCCTACGTCAACGCGTACAACGACAGAGCCGAGCCCTTCGTCTGGACCAGGAAAAAGGTCCGTCAACGCCGCTTCAACAGCCGCCGTATCACTCAGCTTTGATTTCTTGGAACGTGAGTCATGATTCAAGATCAGGATTATTCTCGGAGCAAGGGAAGCTCTTCTTTTTTCAGAGGGACGCGTAATCACTTAGCTCTGATTCCGGGTACTAGTTCGGCAGGGGAGATTACGAACTGCCAGATCGGAGTTTTCGCTACCTACGTTTCGCGTCATGGTGACGCGTTCATCGATCGCGCGCGGAATCTTCCGAAGGAATGGACCGAGGATCCAGATCGGTTGGAAGCCGTATACGTGCCCCCCGATGTCGGCTTTGCGACGAAACCAAAGCTGGCGGCGAGAATGATCGTACGCGCGATTGCCGGGTCTGTACACTTCAAGTGTGTTGCGGGTGATACGGTCTACGGTGTTGGCGACATCGAACAGCAACTACGTCGGGCACGGGCTACGTACTGGGGGCAGCAGTCCTCACGTGTTTCGATCCTGAGGTAAGCGACGGCCGGTCGCCGGTACGGCCGTAGACATCGCCCAGACGAGACGCTCATCCGACTAGTACCTCGCCACAGTGATTATGACTCTTTGGATGTGACGGGATAGGCGCGGCCCATTTTGGCGCGAGCTTTGTCGGTTGTGAACATCCAATTGATGCGGGCGCTGGCGGCGTTTCGTTGTCGTTCCCAGGCGTCGATTTCGCGGCGGAGCCATTCTGGGTCATCGATTCTGCGGTCGAGGCACTGGCCGCGCAGGACGCCGATCTCGATCTCGACCATGTTGAGCCAACTGGCATGCTTGGGGGTAGTGGAACTCGAGGCGGCGCAGAATCCGCCGGGCTTCGGCGGGCGCGAAGGCTTCATAGAGGGCACCGGCCGAGTGGGTCGACAGGTTGTCCTGCACGACGCGGATGCACGCAGCTTCGGGATAATGGACATCGACGAGTTCGCGCATGCAGTGAGTGGAATCTTCTGCTGCCCGCCGCTCGGTGACTTTGACCTTGCGCCAGGGCCGATGCACGTCGATGCAGACGAAGAGATTGACGGTGCCGTTGCGGCGATACTCGCAATCGTAGCGTTCGAGCTGGCCCGGCATGGCCGGGATCGGCTGGCGGACCTCGCCGATGAGCTGGACCGGGCTCTCGTCGAAGCAGACCACCGGCCGATCGGGATCGGGCGCCTCGGCATAGAGGTCGAGCACGTCTTCCATGCGGGCGACGTATTCGCCATCGACCTTTGGAATGCACCACATATCCTTGCGCCACGGCTTGAGACCGTTTTCGGCCAGCCGCCGGCGTACCGTCTCGCCCGACAGGCTCTCGTGGTCGGTGAGCTTGACCATCGCCCCGGCCAAAAGCTCCAGCGTCCAGCGGGCACGACCCTCGGGAGGCCTGGCGCAAGCGGTTGCCACCAGCAAGGCTTCCTCCTTGCCGGTGAGATTGCGCTCCGCGCCTGGACGCGGCTCCTCGCTCAGCGCCCGCTCCAGATTGCCTTCTACGAAGCGCCGCTTGGTCCGGTACACGGTGGAACCGCTCACTGCTACCGTGCGGGCAATCTCTTCATCGCTGCAGCCGGCATCGGCCGCAGCAATATCTGGGCGCGCTTGAGTTTGCGGGCCGCCCGTTTGCCCTTGCTCAACATCGCGGTGAGTTCACAGCGTTCGGCTTGGCTCAATTCCTCAATTCGACCCGATAACGTACATTCATCTCGACCTCCTTGTCGGAGGACCGGACGAATCGACAAATGAATCAAAAATCAGGCGCCGCGCGCAGCCCCAGTGCTCAAGCTTCACCGAAAAGCAGGGCCAATACCCGGCTTTCATCTACACCTACGCGCACATGTTCCGACGCCCGCCCGCCGAGGCCGACATGCAGCGCCACTTTCAGGTCAGCCCGCCCTCGGTCCACCAGATGATCGTCACGCTCGAACGAAACGGCCTCATTCGCCGTCAACCCGGCGTCGCCCGAAGCATCCAAATCCTCGTGGCTCCGGAAAAATCAATCCTGAACTGGCTCGGAATCAACCAGTCAGAACCACTGCGACGAGGTACTAGAAGCTCCTGTCGGCGGGAGCCGGAACCAAAGGACCGCGTCTTCACGATTGGTGTTATCTCGAACTGGCCGATCTTGAGGCCGAGCAATCAACAGTACTAATGATGGTTTATGGACGCGCGGCCTACTGATTCGTCATCGCATCTCCGATGATGACCTTACCTTCTTCACCACCTGGTGTCCCGCGGGAACATCAATTGAAGCGCTGGTCTCGGTCGATGGTCATCGATGGGCGATCGAGGACAGCTTTGAAACTGCGAAAAACGAGTTCGGGCTCGATCACAACGAGAGCAGATCCTGGCATGGCCGGCACCGTCACGTGTCCTTGGTGATGCTTGCCTTCGCAATGATGGCGACAATCCGGCATCGCGCCAAACCGCCGCCCAAATAAATGAAACGCCGCCCTCCGGCAAAAGCCAAAGTGCAACCAAGCCGCCACTGATCCGCTGGTCAATCCAAGAAATCGGTCGTATTGCCATCAGACTTGCTCGAAACCGTATTCAACCCGCACCCATCATCGCATGGTCTCTCTGGCGCAGAGCTCACCCGGCTGCCACACCACGGGTACGATGCGTCCGGCGCTCTCGCCTACGAACTGCGGGAGACCGAGCATAAGGTTGGGTCGATTGCAGCGATAGATCGGTTTCCCGGTTCGCCGCCGACATAGCCTACCGCCAGACGCCGTCCGCAGCGCCCGCAGGTGAGGAGGCCAGTAGCGACCTGCCGCCACGGCCGGACTTTGGTCGCCCTTGCGTCCATAGGCGTTGGCGGCGAGCAGCGCCACGTTGCGTTCATACTCGGCCCGAGGAACGTAGCCTTCATGATGATACTTAATCACAACTTCCCAGTCGTCAGGGTGTCCGTAGGTCTTGCGCGCTCGCCCATCGACAATCTCGGTCAGCTTCCCGCTCTTACCGTACATGTAGGCGCCAGCGTAGAACGGGTTTTGAGCACGGAAATCACATTGCGGTACCGGATCGACGTCCATTCCAAGTTGACCATCCGTTTGCCGTCCGACGGGCGCAGGAGATGAAGCTGATCCGCGCACATGGAGAGATATACTTGCCGCGCGCTGCCAAGCTCCGGAAGCGCGCGAACATCATACGAATGACCTCCTGAAGCCGCCGATCAGGGTCAAGTTCCAGTCCATACTCGCGGCTCCAGAGGTACCCGAGGGGGACGGTAATGCGAAGTTCACCGCGCCGCGCCTTGGCGGCGTCGAGAATTCGCGCGCGGAGAACGCCAAGCTCGAACTCGCTGATGCTGCCCTTCATCCCGAGCAGCAATCGATCATTGGGCCGCGACGGGTCATAGATGATGTCAAGACCAATCACGCGCGCCTCGACCAGGCCACACAGTTCCAATAAATGTTGCCAATCACGGCCGTTACGAGCAAGACGGGAAGCGTCGAAGCACACGACCGCGCCGACGTCTCCTGCGCATAGCCACGCAACGAGCCGATCAAAACCGGGTCGTTCGCTCATTCCGCTGGCAGAGCGGCCCAGATCATCGTCGATCACTTCGATCGATCGAAAGCCGTATGCTCGCGCCGTCTCGACAAGCTTATACTGGCGTCGCCCGCTCCTAAACCGTTCTGCCGTCCGCTGACACCGCCGCAACGTTGTTCCGGGCGCTGCTGGCCTCTGACAGATCAACATGCGCAAGGTCGATGGCTGGCAGACGCTAGAAACAAAACCCATCGATCAGCCAAATTGACGTCGCTGCCTGAAACGATACGTTCATGTGAACGGAAAATGCGCCACACTGAATCCCAACCGTATTCCGGACGGCACCGCGTCGGTCAGGCCATATTGTCGGATCAGCTTGTGTCTGGCATCGGCATTCACGTGGTTCTAGTATCTATAGTAAACTCTTGCCGTGCTTCTTGGTCCAGCGCGCATCCTTGTCTTTCTGCCGGTTTTTCGATGGATCTTTCTTCCAGACCGAAGGGGTCTTGCCGGCCTTCACATCCTCATTTTCGTCACGGCTATTTCGCTGCTCGAGAACTGGAACGATCGTCGCATCAACCATCTGGCCGCCGCGAGCGATATAGCCCTTCCCGTCTCAATGCTTCTTAAAACGCTCAAACAGTTTCTCGATGAGACCGGTCTTCGCAAGTCTCCCGGAATAACCAAAGCGTCGTGCCGTCGGGAATGCTATCCTCAATGCCAAGCCGCCGAGACCGCGTAAACGACAGTCGTTCACGAACTTTGATAGTCAACCTGTTCGTCGGACAGATTGTAAAGCGATTGCAACACCAGCATCCGAAACATAACAATGACATCAATCCGCTTGCGGCCGGCGCTGCTCTTCTCGCCGACGTCGATGTCGCCGCCTCAATCTCGGCGCGGAAACTCTCGAATGGCGTCTGCCTCTGGTGAGGGCCGCCTTGTTGGTTTAGGTCGATTGCGCTGTAACAGTCCTTATGGACGTCCATAAGCACAGTACTCAGATTGAGCGGTTAGAAGTCGTCGAAACGGGCCGGCGGCGGCGCTGGTCCGACGACGAGAAGCTTCGGGTCGTGTTGGAGAGTTTGGAGTCGCCGCGTGCGATATCATCGACAGCGAGGCGCTATGGCATTTCGCGCTCATTGCTGATGACGTGGCGGCGCACCTTCCGCCCCGAGCCCTTAGGCCCCGACGTACAGCAGGCTGGCTTCGTGCGGGCGATGGTTGCTACTGGCGAGACAGTGGCAGCGGAACCCAGCGCCTCGGCGAGCGGGCGCATGGTTATTGAGATCGGAAAGGATCGTCGCGTCATCGTCGATGCCAGCGTTGACGGCCGCGGCAAGTGTTCGGATCTGGATTGCTACCGGCCATACTGACATGAGGAAGGATATGAATGGCCTGGCGTTGCTGGTGAGGAGGCGCTTGGCCGCGATTCGTTCGCGGGCGACGTCTCGTGTTCCGCGGTCGCGCCGGTTCTCTGGTCAAAGCCCTGCCCGGCGCCCGTTCTTCGTGATGGCGGAACTGGCCGAGAACGCCCGTCGCGAGGCGCAAGGCAAAAAGCCGGCTGTGATCTCGCCGCTGGCGCTGGAAGCGGTCCGCCGGATCGATGCCTTGTTCGAGATTGAGCGCGCGATCAACGGTCAGAGTGCCGAAAAGCGCAGGGCGTCCGACAGGAGCTCAGCGCGCCGCTCGTCGCCAATCTGGAAGCCTTATGCGTGAGCAGCGTGCCAAGCTCTCGCGCGGCAACGACGTCGCCAAAGCCATGGACTACATGCTCAAGCGCTGGGCCGCGTTCACGCGCTTCCTCAATGATGGCCGCATCTGCCTGTCCAATAACTCCGCCGAGCGCGGCGTGCGCGGCATCGCCCTGGGAAGAAAATTCTGGTTGTTCTGCGGCTCCGATCGCGGCGGCGAGCGTGCCGCGGTCATGTACAGCCTGATCGTCTCGGCCAGATGAACGATATCGACCCGCAGACTTGGCTCGCCGACGTGCTCGCTCGCATTGCCGAGCATCCGGTTCACAACCGGCTCGAGGATCTGTTGCCCTGGAACTGGCGCCACCGAAATAAGCGCGTCGATCAGGCAGCCTGAGTCCGAGTGACCGCTACGCGGTCTTCACCGGAGCAAGACCGAACGGGCCGACCCCATCGATCATTTCAAACGGGTCGCCCTTCGCGGAAATCACTGCAAGCCGTTTGTCCGCTTAAAAAATCCGAATTGACCCATCGGTATCCGCATCCCGAAACCCATTGTGCGGGTTAAAATCGCACAAATGGTGCCGTCGCGGAGTTGGTAGGAATTGAGGTTGGCGTAGTCTCCGGGGTGATCAACCTCGAATCATCCGGCGTTGAAGCGTCGGACTGGAGACCACGCCATGACGAGCATTACCACGAAGTCTGA
>JACDAG010000713.1 GCA_013695565.1 Bradyrhizobium sp. | reverse complement strand
AGGTATTCGTACTGGCCGCTCCACATCACATAGGCGCCCGGCGGAAACTCGATGCTGGCCTTCACCGCCGCCTGCGCATCCGCCACGTAGCTGCCGATATCGCGGTCGCGGATATCGACATAGATGTAGACCGCGAGCTGGCCATTTTCGGTGCGGATCGAGGTCGGCCCGCGCGAGGGGGCGACCTTGGCGATCTCGCCGAGCGGCACCGCGCCGCCGCCCGGCATTGGCACCAGCACGTCGCGGATGATCGCCTGCGTGTCGCCGCGCAGATCGCGGGGATAGCGCATGTTGACGCCGAAGCGCTGGCGGCCCTCGACGGTGGTGGTGACAGTCTGGCCGCCGAGCGCGGTCCCGATCACGTCGTGGACGTCCTGCACCATGATGCCGTAGCGCGCCAGCGCCGCGCGATCGGGAACGATATCGAGATAGTAGCCGCCGATGCCGCGCTCGGCATAGGCCGATGACGTGCCCGGCACCGCCTTCAACACCTGCTCGATCTGTTTTGCCAGCCGGTCGATCTCGACAAGATCCGTGCCGATCACCTTGACGCCAACAGGCGTTCTGATGCCGGTGGACAGCATGTCGATGCGCGCCTTGATCGGCTGGGTCCAGGCGTTGGAAACGCCGGGAAACTGCAGTGCCCGGTCCATCTCCGCGGTCAGGCTTTCCACTGACACGCCCGGCCGCCATTCCGATTTCGGTTTGAGATTGATCACGGTCTCGAACATTTCGGACGGCGCGGGATCAGTCGCGGTCAAGGCGCGGCCGGCCTTGCCGTACACGGAGGCGACTTCCGGGAAGGTGCGGATGATGCGGTCCTGGGTTTGCAGCAATTCGCCGGCCTTGGTCACGGAAATCCCCGGCAGCGTCGTCGGCATGTACAGCAGCGTGCCTTCGTTGAGATCAGGCATGAACTCGGTGCCGAGCTGCCGCGCCGGCCAGATCGTCACGGCGAGGATCGCCACCGCCAGCAGGATCACCAGTATCTTGGCGCGCATCACCGCCTTGATCACGGGGCGGTAGATCCAGATCAGGAAGCGGTTGATCGGATTCTTGTGCTCGGGAATGATCTTGCCGCGCACGAAGATCACCATCAGGGCCGGCACCAGCGTCACCGACAACAGCGCGGCAGCTGCCATCGCAAACGTCTTGGTAAAGGCGAGCGGGCTGAACAACCGGCCTTCCTGCGATTCCAGCGTGAATATCGGCATGAACGACACCGTGATGATCAGCAGGCTGAAAAACAGCGCAGGGCCGACCTGCGAGGCCGCCTCGATCAGCACGTCCACGCGGGATCGCCCGGGCTCAGCGCGCTCCAGATGCTTGTGCGCGTTCTCGATCATCACGATCGCGGCGTCGACCATGGCGCCGATCGCAATCGCGATACCGCCAAGACTCATGATGTTGGAGCCGAGGCCGAGCAGCTTCATGGCGCCGAACGCCATCAGCACGCCGACCGGCAGCATCAGGATCGCGACCAGCGCGCTGCGGACATGCAGCAGGAACACGATACACACCAGCGCCACGATCACGCTTTCCTCGAACAGCGTGCGCTTGAGCGTGTCGATCGCCGCATTGATCAAATTCGAGCGGTCATAGACCGCGACGATCTCGACCGATTTCGGCAGGCTGCTAGTGATCTCCGTAATCCGCTTCTTGACGTTCCGGATCACGTCCAGCGCATTGACACCGAAGCGCTGCAGCACGATGCCGCTGGCGACTTCACCTTCCCCGTTGAGTTCGGTGATGCCGCGCCGCTCGTCGGGGCCGAGTTCGACGCGGGCGACATCCCTGAGCAGCACCGGCGTTCCGCTGTTTGTTTTGAGCACGATATTGCCGAGGTCGTTGATGCCCTTGATATAGCCCTTGCCGCGAATGACGTGCTCGAACTCGGACAGTTCGACGGTGCGGCCGCCGACATCCGCATTGCTGGCGCGGATCGCGTCACGCATCCTGGGCATGGTGATGCCGAGATCGCGCATCCGCTGTGGATCGAGCACGACGTTATACTGCCGGACGAAACCGCCGACGCTGGCAACCTCGGCGACGCCCTCGGCCTTGGCGAGTGCGAATTTCAGGTTCCAGTCCTGGATCGCGCGGGTGTCGGCGAGGTTCAACTCTTTCGACATGACCGCGTACTGGTAGACCCAGCCAACGCCGGTGGCGTCCGGCCCCATCGTCGGCGTCACGCCCGCGGGCAGGCGGTTTGAGGCGCTGTTGAGGAACTCGAGCACGCGGGAGCGCGCCCTTAGATGTCGGTTCCGTCCTCGAAGATGACGTAGACGAACGACACGCCGAAGAACGAGAACCCGCGAACGACCTTCGAGCGCGGCACCGTCAGCATCGCCGTGGTCAGGGGATAGGTGACCTGATCCTCGATCACCTGTGGCGCCTGTCCGGGATATTCCGTGTAGACGATCACCTGGGTGTCGGAGAGGTCGGGAATGGCGTCGAGCGGCAGATGCGCCAGCGCATAGATGCCGGCCGCGGTGGCGAAACCGGCGCCGAACAGTACCAGCAGCAGATTGCGCGCGGACCAGGCGATCAGTCGGGGGATCATTGCGGCACCCCGTCGGCGAAGCCCTTTAGTGCTGCTTTCAGATTGCTTTCGGCGTCGATCAGGAAGTTCGCCGAGACCACCACCGGCTCGCCTTCGCTGACTCCCTCGCGCACCTCGATATAGCCGTCGCCGCGATGGCCGAGCTTGACCTCGCGCGGCTCGAAGCGGCCTTCGCCTCTGTCGACGAACACCGCTTGGCGCCGGCCGGTATCCATCACGGCGCTCTCCGGGATCGCCAGCACCGCCGCGGGACTGCCGATGTCGATCTCGGCATCGACGTACATGTCGTGGATCAGCACCAGATCCGGATTGCTCAGTTCAATCCGCAGGCGTCCGGTACGCGTCTCCTTGTTGACCTGCGGATAGATCACGTTGATTTTCCCGGTGAAGGCGCGGCCGGGAAAACCGCGGGCCTTCACGGTCGCCGACTGCCCTACCGCCAGCATCCCGATGTCGCGCTCGGCGAAATCGATGATGGCCCAGACCACCGTATGGTCGGCGATCCGGAATAGCACGTCGCCGGGCTGGGCACGCGCGCCCTCGATGGCGTTGCGCTCGAGCACGATGCCGTCGCGCGGCGAGGTCCATTCGACGGCAATGGGAACGGTTCGGCTTTTCTCCATCGCAACTATCGCTGCATCGGGCACGTCGAGATTCATCAGCCGCTGCCGCGAACCCCGGCCATAGGCGGCGTCGCCGCTGATGGCCTTCGAGTTGATCGTTGAGATGTATTCGGCGGCTGCCGACGACACCGCCGGGCTGTAGATCTCCATCAAGGGCTGGCCCCTGGTGACGTGCGTTCCGGTGGTGACGTTGGCTACCTTCTGAAGATAGCTTTCGGCCCGCATCGAAATCACGG
>JACDAG010000567.1 GCA_013695565.1 Bradyrhizobium sp. | reverse complement strand
AGACAGGCCGCATAACCTCCATCGCTCAGCGCGATTGGGCCACCATCGGTCAATCCCTTTGAAGGCTGGTATAATTCCTTTTGCGGCGTCAAATTCCCTGTGTGATGTGACGCACAGCCCTCCCTGTGCCCGAGGCATAGCTTTGCTCCATTGAAACGGTGCAACGCACCTCACAGATGGAGACTAAAATGTTTCGTAAACTTGCTCTCGTCATTATCGCGCTCGCTTCGACTGCAGCCTTCACTGCTCCCGCGTCCGCTCGTGGTCATGGCGGCGGTGGCCGTGGCTTCCACGGTGGTGGACATCATCACGGTGGACATCACGGTCATCGCGGTCATCACCGCGGTCATCACTTCGGCCATCATCATCATCGTCACCACCACCACCACCACGGCCGGTTCTACCGCGCTGGCTACTACGGCGGCGGATACGGTGTCGGATATGCCGTTGATTCCTGCTATCGCGTCGTCGACACCGAAGTCGGTCCGCGTCGCGTCAACACCTGCGAGTAATTTGTGTCCTGCGAAAGCGCCTCAGCCGACCGGCTGGGGCGCTTAGCGCATTGCGGCACCGCTTCGGCGGTACGCGCCCAGACACAAAATTGCGAAAACAACCCCATGCAAAGTAAGAAATAGTAGACCGATCAGGCCTTTATCTCCCCCGCTTGATCGGGGAATGGCCATTTCGGACGTTTGATCTTGCGATAAGACAATCTGGTGAAGTCACGCGTGACGACGCCCGGGGCGTCGACCATGATGATCCGCTCGGCGATCGGCGCGTAGGCGGCACGGAAATGCTGTGACGATTTGACGACGACGAGCCTGCGCTACGCCGGGTCGCAGCCGAGCTGCGTGAACAGGTCGAGACCGAAGGCCTGACAGCGATAGGTCGTGAGCACGACCTCGACACCGTCACAGACAAGCAGCACGGAATCGCCGAGCTTGGCCGGCGTGCCGGCGAGCCCCGTCATCACCATGTCGCGCGCCAGCGCCCGGACTTCCCAATTCGCGTCGACGGGATCGCCGGATAGCGGGGCGATTTTTCCGCCGATGCGCAGCGGCAGGCTGGCGCCGATTCCGGCGTCGAAGGCGATCCTGACAGCTCCGGGGTCCCAGATCGGGCCAAGGCAGACGCCGGAAATGCGGCGCTCCAAGATGCGCCGCAGGATGAAGGTGGAGTCGCCAGGCGCGCCGCCGCCCGGATTGTCGCTGCCGTCACCGAGCACCACGGTGCCGTTGCCGGCAAGGGCAGCATCCAGGGCTTCGTCAATGCCCGATAGCTGCTCGCCCAGCTGCCCGCGCAGGTCGACCAGTTCAGTGGCGAGGCGCTGCGCCAGATCCGCGCCGCGCGCGCCGCCGGGATCGGCCACAGCGTCGCTATAAACCAGAATCTTCGTGCCCATGTCCGGCGTATCGCCCCAGGCAAAACCATGCACTACCGAGATCGAGACGATACCGTCCTTGCCCTCCAGCGCACTTACACGGTCGGTGAAACCGCGCGCCGGCTCGCGCGTGGTGTGGAGCGTGGCGATCATGCCGGTGTCCACGACCGAGGCGCGCAGCCGCAGCCGCCTCTCGGCAAGCGCTGTGCAGTGATCGACCAGTTCGACCGCGGCTCCAGAATGTCGGTGTGCGGATATTCCTTCCAGCAGATCAGAAGATCGGCGCTTTCGACCATCGCGGCGCTGAGATGGGTGTGTGGATCGAGCGTGCCGCCGATTACCGTATCCGGGCCGACGATCTCCCGCACGCGGACGAGGAGATCGCCTTCGCAATCGTCGTAACCGTCGGCCACCATGGCGCCGTGCATGCCGAGTAGCACCATGTCGACCGGCAGCGCGGCACGCAAATCCGCCAGCAAGGCATCCCGCAAGCCCTCAAAAGCCGCGCGCGTAACGACACCATTCGGCACCGCGGCGGCCACCAGGCCCTCGATCAAGGTCCAGCCACGCGCAGGGCCGACCAGACGCGCCGCCCAGAGCGGGCCGCCGTGCATCTGCATGGCGTCGGGATGCTGGCCCGCGGGAAAGTACGCACGCTCATGAAAACTCGACAGGCCGGTCGGCATGGGTGCGAAAGTGTTGGTCTCGGTAGCCAGTGCCGCGGAGAAGACGCGCATGAATATCCCGTCGGTCCAGTGCTAGTGGTGAGACAGCTTCATACGCTGGGGACGCC
>JACDAG010000669.1 GCA_013695565.1 Bradyrhizobium sp. | reverse complement strand
AGGTGAAGCGCTGGGTGCTGGCCGGCACCGACTACGTCTATCCGCGCACCACCAACAAGATCCTCGAAGCCTACTTGAAGTCGAAAGGCGTCAAGCAGGAAGACATCATGATCAACTACACGCCGTTTGGTCATAGTGACTGGCAGACGATCGTGGCCGACATCAAGAAGTTCGGCTCGGCCGGCAAGAAGACCGCCGTGGTCTCCACCATCAACGGCGACGCCAACGTTCCCTTCTACAAGGAACTCGGCAACCAGGGCGTCAAGGCGACCGACATTCCGGTTGTCGCGTTCTCGGTCGGTGAAGAAGAACTCGCCGGCATCGACACCAAGCCGCTGCTCGGCCATCTGGCCGCCTGGAACTACTTCCAGTCGATCAAGGATCCGGGCAACGAGAAGTTCATCAAGGCCTGGCAGGCCTACACCAAGAACCCGAAGCGCGTGACCAACGATCCGATGGAAGCACACGTCATCGGTTTCGAAATGTGGGTCAAGGCGGTCGAGAAGGTGAAGTCGACCGACGCCGACAAGGTGATCGACGCACTGCCCGGCATCGAAGCCAAGAACCTGACCGGCGGCACCTCGAAGATGCTTCCGAACCATCACATCACCAAGCCGGTATTCATTGGCGAAATCAAAGCCAACGGCCAGTTCGACGTGGTGTGGAAGACCCCCGGCCTGGTGGCCGGCGATGCATGGTCGAAGGAGCTCGATGGCTCCAAGGACCTGATCGGCGACTGGGTTGGCAAGAAGTGCGGCAACTACAACACCAAGACCAACAAGTGCGGCGGTCAGGGTTCCTGATCCCGATCTGATCCGAAGGGATCCTGATCCCGATCTGATCCGTCTGACTGCAAGAAGAAACTTCCAAGAGAAGACCGGAAGGCGGCGATGTCGCCGCCTTCCTTTTACTTCTGCCGGGGTCGTAAAGTGCCTGCCAATGTTTTTGAACGTCTTCGCGCGCTAGTTCTCTCCATCTTCCTGATCGCGGCCCTCGCTGTGCCGGCGCTGGCCGGTCCGTTCGAGGATGCGGTCGCCAAATTCGCCAACGACGAATTCTCCGACACCGACGAGGCGATCGGCACGATCGCGACCTCAGGCAATCCGCTGGCCTTTACCATCATCAGCGCGCTGCAGGACGGTCGTCTCGCGGCCGATCCGGAATCCAAGAAAGTTTTCATCACGCAGCCTGACGGCAAGATCGTCGATGCCGCGACAGGTGTTGCCGTTGCCAAACTGTCGGATGGCGCGGCTGCTGTGCGCCTCAACAACAAGCTGCGACGTGTCGTCGAAGCCGCGCTGGGCGGATTGACCCTGCTGTCGCCCGATGTCGCCAAGCGAATTGCAGCGGCGCAGTCGGTGCTCAAGACCCATGACGAGACCATGCTGCCGGTGATCGACGGCGTGCTGGCAAAGGAAACCAACAAGGCCGCGAAACTGGCCTTTGCCGAGGCGCGGGCCGCTATCCTGCTCTACAAGGCGGACGCTACCGACGTCGAGAAACTGGAGGCCATCGCCACCATCAAGGCACGTGGTGATCAGGAAGCGCTGGCGCTGCTGACCGGCCTGGGCGGCGACCAGCCGGCGCTGGTTGCGCAGGCCGCGGCGGGTGCGACGGCGTCCATCCAAAGCAATCTTGCGCTGTGGTCGATGGTGCAGAATGCCTGGTACGGCCTCTCGCTGGGCTCGGTGCTGCTGCTTGCCGCGATCGGCCTTGCGATCACTTTCGGCGTGATGGGCGTCATCAACATGGCTCATGGCGAGATGGTGATGATCGGCGCCTACACCACCTTCGTGGTGCAGGAAACCATCCGCACCAGCTATCCCGGATTGTTCGACTATTCGCTGCTGATGGCGGTTCCGTTGGCCTTCATCGTTGCCGGTGGGCTCGGCGTCGTGATCGAACGCAGCATCATCCGCTTCCTTTACGGCCGCCCGCTCGAAACGCTGCTCGCGACCTGGGGCCTCTCGCTGGTGCTGCAACAGGCGGTGCGTACCGCATTCGGCCCCACCAACCGCGAAGTCGGCAATCCCTCCTGGATGAGCGGCGCGTTCGAACTCGGGCAGATCACCATCACCTACAACCGGCTCTGGATCCTCTGCTTCACGCTCGCGGTCTTCGCCATTCTGCTGGCGATGCTGCGCTATAGTGCGATCGGGCTCGAGATGCGCGCGGTGACCCAGAACCGGCGCATGGCGGCGTCGATGGGGATCGCTACCTCGCGCGTCGATGCGCTCACCTTCGGCCTCGGCTCGGGCATCGCCGGGATTGCCGGTGTGGCGCTGTCACAGATCGACAATGTCAGCCCCAACCTCGGCCAGAGCTACATCATCGACAGCTTCATGGTGGTCGTGTTCGGCGGCGTCGGAAATCTCTGGGGCACGCTGGTCGGCGCCTTCACGCTCGGCATCGCCAACAAGTTCCTGGAGCCGGTCGCGGGCGCCGTGCTCGGCAAGATCGCGATCCTGGTCCTGATCATCCTGTTCATCCAGAAGCGGCCGCGCGGCCTGTTCGCGCTCAAGGGACGGGCGATCGAAGCATGACGCCGGTTATCGCAATGGAATGCTTCGCCGCGCCGTGCTCTGACTCCCGCTTGCGGGGGAGGGTTGGGGTGGGGGTCTCTCCACGAGCGCCGTCGCCTGGTGGAGACACCCCCACCCGCCGCGCTCTAACGAGCGTCATAGCCAAAGCTTTGCTTCGGCGTTCTTTTCTAAGAACGGCCGCCGAAGGCGGCCTGTGCTCCCCCGCAAGCGGGAGCGGTGACCGCCAATGATGCCGCACGCTCTCACCCGCTCGCTGGATCGCAGCGCGACCGTCTTCCTGCTGATAGTCGCCGGGCTCGGCGTCTTGATCCCGCTGTCGAACCTGCTGCTGCCGGCAGGCTCGATGTTCCAGGTGCCGACCTATCTGGTGGCGCTGTTCGGCAAATATGTCTGCTACGCCATCCTGGCGCTCTCGATCGATCTGATCTGGGGCTATTGCGGCATCCTCTCGCTCGGCCACGGCGCGTTCTTCGCCCTCGGCGGCTACGCGATGGGCATGTACCTGATGCGCCAGATCGGCAGCCGCGGCGTCTACGGCAACGCGACGCTGCCCGACTTCATGGTCTTCCTGAATTACAAGGCACTGCCGTGGTACTGGTACGGTTTCGATCATTTCTGGTTCGCCGCACTGATGGTCCTAATCGTG
>JACDAG010000653.1 GCA_013695565.1 Bradyrhizobium sp. | reverse complement strand
CCATCAGACAATCCCTGCAGCCACGGCGCCTATGAGCTGGTCGCGGCGCAAGGCGAAGCAAAAGTTTCGCTGTTCGCTTCCGGTTCCGAGGTCGAGATCGCTGTCGCCGCCCAGAAGCAGCTGGCGGAGCGCGGCATCCCGTCGCGGGTGGTTTCAGTGCCCTCGCTCGAATTGCTGCTGGCGCAGCCGGCGGAACGCCAGAAGGCCGTCATCGGCAATGCGCCGGTCAAGATCGCGATCGAGGCCGCGGTGCGCTGGGGTTGGGATGCCGTCATCGGCCAGGATGGTGAATTCGTGGGCATGCACGGTTTCGGTGCCAGCGCGCCTGCCAAGGACCTTTACAAGCACTTCGGAATTACCGCTGAGGCTGCAGTTAACGCTGCCCTGAAACGCGTCTAGTGGCCGTTTCCGAAGTTCACCTGCTTGCATCAACCATTGCAGGAACTTCAGATCGGCAGCGCTCTGGTGACGGTTGAGATTGTCCGAAAAAAGGACTACCTAAAATCTCATCTTGACCGTTCTCGCCCGGCCGAACCGGGCGATCCGCCGTAAGCACCGCCGTGGAACTGCTCCACGGGGGTCGCGCCAGCTATTTTGGGAGAATCGAGCATGGCAATCCGCGTCGCAATCAACGGATTTGGCCGCATCGGCCGCAATATCTTGCGGGCGATTGCGGAGTCCGGCCGCAAGGATATCGAAGTCGTCGGCATTAACGATCTCGGCCCGGTCGAGACCAATGCCCATCTGCTGCGCTTCGATTCCGTCCATGGCCGTTTCCCCGGCATCGTGACCGTTGATGGCGACTCGATCAACGTCGGTACCGGCAAGATCAAGGTTTCCGCCGAGCGCGATCCCACCAAGCTGCCGTGGAAGGAACTCGGCATCGACATCGCGATGGAATGCACCGGCATCTTCAGCGCCAAGGCCAAGGCCACCGCGCATCTGACCGCCGGCGCCAAGCGCGTGCTGGTTTCGGCGCCGTCCGATGGCGCTGACGCGACGATCGTCTACGGCGTCAATCACGACAAGCTGACCAGGGAACATCTGGTCGTTTCCAACGGTTCCTGCACCACCAACTGCCTGGCGCCGATCGCCAAGGTCTTGAACGACACCGTCGGCATCGAAACCGGCTTCATGACCACGATCCACGCCTATACCGGCGACCAGCCGACGCTCGATACGCTGCACAGCGATCTCTATCGCGGCCGCGCGGCCGCGCTGTCGATGATCCCGACTTCCACCGGCGCGGCCAAGGCGATCGGCCTGGTGCTGCCGGAACTGCTGGGTAAGCTCGACGGCGTCGCGATCCGCGTGCCGACCCCGAACGTCTCGGTGGTCGATCTCAAGATCGTCGCCAAGCGCGCTACCGACGTGAACGAAATCAACGCGGCGATGAAGCGCGCTTCCGAGCAGGAGATGAAGGGCATTTTGGGCTATACCACCGCGCCCAACGTCTCGATCGACTTCAACCACGATCCGCACTCGTCCACCCTCCATGTGGACCAGACCAAGGTGCAGAACGGCACGCTGGTGCGGGTGATGTCCTGGTACGACAATGAATGGGGTTTCTCCAACCGCATGGGCGACACCGCCGTGGCGATGGGGAAGCTGCTGTAAGGCGTCGTCCTCCAGGCATCGTCATTCCGGGATGGTCCGCAGGACCAGACCCGGAATCTCAAGATTCCGGGCTCGATGCTTCGCATCGCCCCGGAATGACGTGATCCAAACGCAGTGCGCCCGGGACAAGAGACGACCCCAATGACAAAATCATTCCGCACCCTCGATGACGTCGACGTGAAGGGCAAACGCATATTGCTGCGCGTCGACCTCAACGTTCCCATGGACAATGGCCGCGTCACCGACGCCACGCGCCTGGAGCGCATCGCGCCCACCATCACCGAAATTTCCGGCAAGGGCGGCAAGATCATCCTGCTGGCGCATTTCGGCCGGCCGAAGGGACGCGACGCCAAGGAGTCGCTGAAGCCGGTTGCTGCAGCACTTTCGCAGGTCATCAAGCAGCCGGTTGGCTTCGCCGATGACTGCATTGGCGAGGCCGCTGCCAAAGCCGTCGCTGCCATGAAGGATGGCGACATCCTGTGCCTGGAAAATACCCGCTTCCACAAAGAGGAAGAAAAGAACGATCCGGCATTTGTCGGCGAGCTCGCAAAACTCGGCGACATCTGGGTCAACGATGCGTTCTCGGCGGCGCACCGCGCTCACGCCTCGACCGAAGGCCTCGGCCATGTCCTGCCGGCCTATGCCGGCCGCACCATGCAGGCCGAGCTCGACGCTTTGGGCAAGGCGTTGGACGCACCGACCAAGCCTGTCATCGCGATCATCGGCGGCGCCAAGGTGTCCACCAAGATCGACCTGTTGGAAAACCTGGTGACAAAAGTCGATGCGCTCGTGATCGGCGGCGGCATGGCCAACACCTTCCTGCACGCGCAGGGCATCGGGGTGGGCAAATCGCTGGCGGAAAAGGATCTAGCGGCGACAGCGCTTCGGATCATGGAAAAGGCCGAAGCCGCCAACTGCGCCATCATCCTCCCGGTCGATGCCGTGGTCGCCTATCATTTCGCCGCCAATTCGCCCTCGCACGCCTATGGCCTCGACGCCATTCCGGCCGACGGCATGATCCTCGACGTCGGCCCGCAATCGATCGTGCGGATCCATGCCGCGATCGACGACGCCGCGACGCTGGTGTGGAATGGCCCGCTCGGCGCCTTCGAAATGACGCCGTTCGACCGCGGCACCATGGTATCGGCCAGGCATGCCGCCGAGCGCACCAAAGCCAAAAAGCTGGTTTCGGTCGCGGGCGGCGGCGACACCGTTGCTGCCCTGAACCAGGCCGGCGTGGCCGGCGATTTTTCCTATGTTTCGACCGCGGGCGGCGCGTTTCTCGAGTGGATGGAGGGGAAACCTCTGCCCGGTGTCGAAGTTCTAAAAGTACGCTAATTCCAAAATTACGGTAGATTGAGACCAGATCGGGCGCCTGGGGCGCCGTAAAGACAGGGAGAATTAAGATGGCTCGCATTACGTTGCGTCAACTGCTCGACCACGCGGCGGAGCATGATTACGGCGTGCCGGCCTTCAACATCAACAATATGGAGCAGGCGCTGGCCATCATGGAGGCCGCCTCCAGCCTCGATGCGCCCGTCATCATCCAGGCCTCGCGCGGCGCGCGCTCCTATGCCAACGACATCATGCTCAAGCACATGATGGATGCGGTCACCGAAATCTATCCGCATATCCCGGTCTGCGTGCATCTCGACCACGGCAATGGTCCCGACACCTGCATGACCGCGATCCAGGCCGGCTTCACCTCGGTCATGATGGACGGTTCGCTGAAGGCCGACGGCAAGAGCCCGGCCGACTGGAATTACAATGTCGGCGTCACCAAGACCGTGACCGACATGGCCCATCTCGGCGGCATCTCGGTGGAAGGCGAACTCGGCGTGCTCGGCTCGCTCGAAACCGGCATGGGCGACAAGGAAGACGGCCACGGCGCCGAAGGCAAACTGTCGCACGACCAGTTGCTGACCAATCCGGACGAGGCCGTGAAGTTCGTCCAGGAGACCAAGGTCGATGCGCTGGCGATCGCGATGGGCACCTCGCACGGCGCCTACAAGTTCACCCGCAAGCCGGACGGCGACATCCTCGCCATGAAGGTGATCGAGGAAATCCACCGCAAGCTGCCGAACACGCATCTGGTGATGCATGGCTCGTCCTCGGTGCCGCAGGATTTGCAGGACATCATCAACGCCAATGGCGGCAAGATGAAAGCGACCTGGGGCGTGCCGGTCTCCGAAATCCAGCGCGGCATCAAGAACGGCGTGCGCAAGATCAACATCGACACCGACAACCGCATGGCGATGACCGGGCAGATCCGTAAAGTCCTGAAGGACAATCCGGAAGAGTTCGATCCGCGCAAATACCTCAAGCCGGCGATGGACGCGATGGCCAAGCTGTGCAAGCAGCGGCTGCAGGAATTCAACACCGCGGGACAAGCCGGCAAGATCAAGAAGGTGCTGACCACGGCCGAAATGGCCAAGCGCTACACCAAGGGCGAACTCGACCCCAAAGTAGCTTGACGCTGGCCTGAGCCCCTTGGGCCATCGGCCTGCGACTTTCGTTCACTCCCGCGCCTGACGGTCGCGGATTAATTTGAAGCGGCGGGAATCATCCCGCCCCTTTTTTGGCCGCAGTTCGGGGGCATCAGCCGACATCATGGCCGCTAAACCTGTTCCGCCGCGCCCGGTGCTGCGCCTCTATCTCGCAACGCCCGTCGTGGACGATCCGTCACAGCTCGTGGCCAGCCTCCCCGGCTTGCTCGCCGCCGCCGACGTCGCCGCGGTGCTGCTGCGGCTGCGCGAGACCGACCAGCGCACCATGATCTCCCGTATCAAGGCGCTGGCGCTCCCCGTACAGGACGGCGGCGCCGCGCTGCTGCTGGATGGCCATGTCGAGCTGGTGGCCCGTGGCGGCGCTGATGGCGCGCATCTGACCGGGATCGCCGACATGGAAGACGCCATGCCGTCGCTGAAGCCCGACCGCATCGCCGGCGTCGGCGGTCTCGCCACCCGGCACGATTCGATGGCCGCCGGCGAAGCCGGTGCGGACTACGTGCTGTTCGGCGAACCGGACGCCAAGGGCCAGCGGCCTTCGAGCGAGGCGATTGCCGAACGCCTGCAATGGTGGGAGGAATTGTTCGAACCGCCCTGCGTCGGCTTTGCGGTGTCGCCCGAGGAGGCCGGTGAATTTGCCGCAGCGGGCGCGGATTTCGTCCTGGTCGGCGATTTCATCTGGGCCGATCCGCGCGGGCCCGAGGCGGCGCTGATCGACGTCGAGCAGGCGATCATGCAAGCGCACGCCGCAGCGTTTGGAAGAACCAAGGCGACCGGCAAGACGACTGAGCAGGGATAGCGCCGGAATGAAGCTCCTGCGTCCGATATCGATCTTCGTTGGCTGCCTGATGGCGGCGGCTGGCGCATCGGCGCAGATCTCGCTGACGCCGCCCGCAGCCCAGGCGCCGGCGACGGCACCCGCGAGCAAACCGTCCGCGAAGAAAGAGGCGCCCAAGCAGACTTCCAAAGAGACATCCAAGGAGGCCCCGAAGCCGAAGACGCCGACGGCCGCCAAGAAATCCGCGGCCCCGCCAAAGCCGGCGGCCACGCCGGCGCCTTCGCCAACGCCTGCATTTGACGATCCCAATGTCGATCTCGTCTACGGCGCCTACCAGCGCGGCCTCTACAAGACCGCGCTCGATCTCGCGTTGACGCGGGCGCAGTACGCCGGCGACGCCAAGGCGATGACGATGATCGGCGAGCTTTACTCCGGCGCCCTCGGCGTCAAGCGCGACTATGCGAAGGCCGCCGAATGGTATCAGCGCGCCGCCGACGCCGGCGACCGCGAGGGCATGTTTGCGCTGGCGATGATGAAGCTTTCCGGCCGCGGCGGGCCCATCAACCGCGAGCAAGCCGTCAGGCTGCTGGCCTCCTCCGCCAAGCTCGGCAACCCCAAGGCGGCGTATAATCTCGCGCTGCTCTATCTCGACGGGCAGACGCTGCCGCAGGACCTGAAACGTTCGGCCGAATTGCTGCGGGTGGCAGCCGATGCCGGCAACGCGGAAGCGCAATACGCGCTGGCGACGTTCTACAAGGAAGGCACCGGCGTGCCAAAGGACATCGACAGGGCGGTGCGCCTGCTGCAGGCCGCCTCGCTCGCCGACAATGTCGACGCCGAGGTCGAATACGCCATCGCGCTCTATAACGGCACCGGCACGCCGAAGAACGAGGCCGCCGGCGTGGCGCTGCTGCGCAAGGCTGCCCGGCAAAACAGCCCGATCGCACAGAACCGGCTCGCCCGCGTGCTGACGAGCGGCCAGGGCGCGGCGGTCGACAAGGTCGAGGCCCTGAAATGGCATATCGTCGCCAAAACCGCCGGTAAGGGCGATCCGATGCTGGACGAGGCGCTGGCGGACCTCAGCCCCGAGGACCGCGCCAAGGCCCAGGAGGCCGCCCGCAAATGGATCGGCAACGACAAGAAATGACGCCTTGACGGCGACACATCGTCAGGGCACCCAATTCCTCAACCTTTGCCCTCAATCCTTGCCCTCAACCCCTGACGGCATTGGCCGTTTTCCTCCTAACGCATAAGCCTCACATCATGCTGCACTCAGCCCTTATCAACGTCATGGTGAAAGCCGCGCGCCACGCCGGCCGCAGCCTCAAGCGCGACCTCGGCGAAGTCGAGCATCTACAGGTGTCGATGAAGGGGCCGGCGAACTTCGTCACCATGGCCGACAAGCGCGCCGAGGAACTGCTCTATGCGGATCTGACCAAGTCGCGGCCGGGTTACGGCTTCATCGGCGAGGAAGGCGGCACGCGCGAAGGCGCCGACAAGAGCCACACCTGGATCGTCGATCCGCTCGACGGCACCACCAATTTCCTGCACGGCATTCCGCAATTCGCGATCTCGATCGGCCTGCAGCGCGATGGCGTCATCATCGCCGGCGTGATCTACAATCCCGCCAATGACGAGCTCTATATCGCCGAGCGCGGCAAGGGCGCGTTCCTCAACGACCAGCGGCTGCGCGTCGCCGGTCGCCGCAAACTCGACGAATGCGTGATCGGCTGCGGCCTGCCGCATATCGGCCGCGGCGATCATGCCCAGTCGCGGCTGGAGTTGACCGCGATTCAGGAAAAGGTGGCGGGCCTTCGACGGTTTGGCGCCGCCTCGCTCGACCTGGCTTTCATCGCCGCCGGCCGCCTCGACGGCTATTGGGAACGCAATCTGCAGCCCTGGGACCTGGCAGCCGGCCAGATCATGATCCGCGAAGCCGGCGGCGTCATCTCGGGCATGGCGGGCGACGATGACCCGCTGAAGACCGGGCATGTGATCGCCGGCAATGAGTATGTTCATGCCGAACTGGTGAAGATACTCAAGCCGCTGTAACGGCGCCGCGATGCGCAAAACCGCCATCGCAGCCACAGCACTCCTCTCCGTCCTGGCGCTGGCGATCTATCTCTAGCGCATCGAACCGTTCCTGCCCGAACGCGGCGGCTCGCTGTGGGCGTGGCGAATGAGACGGCGCCGATGAGTTCGGTTCAACCGTCGGCCTTGATCTCCGCCAGCGAGTAGCTCGTGCTCCGGCCGCCCCCCTCGTCTCTTGCAAGGATGCCGCGCGCGACGAGTTCATTGATATCGCGCAGCGCGGTATCTGCCGAACATTTCTCGATTTTGGCCCATCTCGACGAGTTCAACTTCCCTTCGAATCCGTCGAGCAGGCGATTGAGAATATCGCGCTGTCGGTCATTCAGCGGCGCCGCCGCATGCGCCTTCCAGAACTCTGCTTTGCGGAAGACATTCGATAACACCGCTTCGGCGCGGTCAAATGCGCGATCCAGGCACGCCAAAAACCATTCAAGCCAGCGGGTGATGTCGAGATCGCCTTTCTGCGTCGCCTCGAGCATGTCGTAGTAAGCATTCCGCTCCAGTCGTATTTGCGCCGACATGCTGTAGAAGCGCTGCGGACTATCATCCGATCGTGCAAGCAGCATGTCGGCGATGGCACGCGCGATGCGACCGTTACCGTCGTCAAATGGATGGATCGTCACGAACCATAGATGCGCGAGCGCTGCTTTGATAACGGGATCAAGTTTATCTTCAAGATTGAACCAGTTTAGGAAGTCCTGCATTTCGTTGTCGAGCCGGTGGGCGGCCGGTGCATCGTAGTGAACCTGCTCGCGCCCGTACGCGCCCGAGACGACGCGCATTGGTCCTGATTCTTCGTCGCGCCATTGGGCGACTTTTATTTTACTGAGGCCGCTGCGCCCTGTGGGAAAGAGCGCGCCATGCCAGCCAAATAGCCGTGCAACGTTGAGAGGCTGGTCGAACCTTTGGGTGGCATCGAGCATCATCTCCACGACGCCTTCGACATTGCGATCGGCCGGAGGCAATGCTCCGGCATCTATCCCCAAGCGCCGGGCGATGGAAGAGCGCACTTGATCCTTATCGAGAATTTCGCCTTCAATCTCACTGGACTTAAGAACGTCCTCGGTGAGGGTTTTGAGAACCGCTTCTTCCCGTAAAGGAAAGCCAAGCGCTTGCATGCGGCCGATCAACCGTCCTTGCTTGTGCCGCACGGCGCTTAGTCGATTGGCGAGCGCCTCGTAGTTCCAATGGAACTTGGGCCAATCTGGCAGGTCATAGATAGAAGCTGGCATTCTCCGCACTCTTTGCGGAGATTATAGAGCATATTCACCGCATTGCAAGATTATCTCCGCATAATTAGCGGTGAATGTCGCGAGCGGGATCCAGACTTTTACAGTTCGAGCGCTTTCGGCGACCCGTGTGCCACCGCCTTCTCCCGGTCCCCCGCCAGCGCCCGCTGCACGACCACGAAAAACACCGGCACCATCAGCAGCGCCAGGATCACCACCGCGATCATGCCGCCCATCACGCTGGTGCCGAGCGCCTGCTGGCTGGCGCCACCGGCGCCGGTCGCGATCACCATCGGCAGCACGCCGCAGACGAAGGCGAGGCCGGTCATCAGGATCGGGCGGAAACGCAAGGTACAGGCTTCGATCGTCGCTTCGATCAGCGGCTTGCCTTGCGCGCGCAGTTCCTTGGCAAACTCGATGATCAGAATGGCGTCTTTTGCCGCCAGCCCGATGATGGTGATCAGGGCGACGGTGAAGTAGACGTCGTTCGGCAAGCCGCGCAGCGACGCCGCCAGCACCGAACCGCAGATCCCGAGCGGCACCGTCAGCAGCACGGCGAGCGGAATGGTCCAGCTTTCATAGAGCGCGGCCAGACACAGGAACACGACCAGCGCCGAGAGCCCGAGCAGTAACGGCGCCTGCGAGCCCGACAGTTTTTCCTGCAGCGATTGCCCGGTCCATTCATAGCCGAAGCCGCGCGGCAGCTTGCCCGCAAGCCGCTCCATTTCGGCGATGGCGTCGCCCGAGGTAAAGCCGGGCTTCGCCTCGCCGCTGATGCGCACCGCGGGATAGTAATTGAAGCCGGCGATCTGCGTCGGTCCCTTCGACCACTCGACGGAGGCGAACGAACCCAGCGGCACCAGCTGGCCGCGGGTGTTCTTGACATTGTAATTCAGAATGTCGCCGGCGTTCATGCGGCTGTCGCGGTCCGCCTGCACGATCACGCGCTGCATCCGGCCCCGGTTCGGGAAGTCGTTGATGTAGTTCGAGCCGAGATTGGTCGAGATCGTGTTGTTGATGTCCTCGAAGGTGACGCCGAACGCGCCGGCCTTTTCGCGGTCGATCATCAGATTGACCTGCGGGCCCGGCGGCAGGCCCTCGACATAGACCTTCTGCAGCACACGACTGGCATTCGCTTGCGCGATCAGCTGCTCGGCGGCGCTGACCAGCGCCGGATAGCCCTTCTGGCCGCGGTCCTGCAGGCGGAACGAGAAGCCCGAGGAGTTGCCGAGATTGTCGATCGGCGGCGGCTGCAGCGCGGAGATCCGGGCGTCGCGGATCGACGACAGATCGCGGTTGATGTCATTGACGATCGAGGCTGCGGAATCCTTCGGCCCGCGGTCCGACCAGTCCTTCAGCGTGATGAAGGCCTGGGCGGTGTTGATGCCCTGGCCGAGGAAGCTGAAGCCGGTCAGGAACGTGACGTTTTCGACGCCGGAACGCTTGGCCAGATATTGCTCGACCTTCTCGACCGCCGCTTCAGTCCGGGCATAGGACGAGTCCGCCGGCGTCTGCACGTCGGTGGTAATAAAACCCTGGTCGTCGACGGGGAGGAAGCCACCGGGCAGGCGAACGAACGCCCAGCTCAGGCCGACCAGCAGCGCCGCGTAGATCAGCATCAGCCGGCCGGTGCGCTTGAGCGACCAGCCGACGGTACCGGCATAGCCGCCCTTCACATTGTCGAGCCCGCGATTGAACCAGCGGAATACGCCCTTGCTCGCATGCGCGTGGCCGGCCGTCACGGGTTTCAGCAGCGTCGCACATAACGCCGGCGTCAATGACAGCGCCAGCAGTGCCGAAAACGCGATGGCGGACACCATCGTCACCGAGAACTGCCGGTAGATGACGCCGACCGACCCCGGAAAGAAGGCCATCGGCACGAACACGCCGATCAGCACCAGCGTGATGCCGATGATGGCGCTGGTGATCTGCGTCATCGCCTTGCGAGTGGCTTCTTTCGGCGGCAGACCTTCCTCGGCCATGATGCGCTCGACGTTCTCGACCACGACGATGGCGTCGTCGACGAGAATACCGACCGCCAGCACCATGCCGAACATCGTCAGCATGTTGATCGAGTAGCCGGCGGCGAGAAGCATCGCGCAGGTGCCGAGCAGCGCCACCGGAACCACGATGGTCGGAATGACGGTGTAGCGGATGTTCTGCAGGAACAGGAACATCACGATGAAGACTAGCACGATGGCCTCGACCAGCGTCATCAACACCTTCTCGATCGAGGCCTTGACCACCGGGGTGATGTTGTAGGGAATTTCGTAGGCGATGTTGGCCGGGAAGAAGCGCGACAGCTCCTTCATCTTGGCTTCGACCGCACTGGCGGTCGCGAGCGCGTTGCCGGTCGGCGACAACAGCACCGAGAGGCCGGCCGTGGGCTTGCCGTTGAGCCGCGTGTTGAACTGATAGCTCAGCCCGCCGATCTCGATCCGGGCGACATCGCGCAACCGCACCGTCGAGCCGTCCGCATTGGCGCGCAGGATGATGGCGCCGAATTCGTCCGGCGACGAGAGCTGCCCCTTGACCAGCACCAGCGCCGAAATCTTCTGGTCCGCCGTGCTCGGCTCGGCGCCGATGCTTCCCGACGCAACCTGCGCATTCTGCGCCGTGATCGCCTTGTTGACGTCGTCCGCAGTGAGGCCATAGCCGACCAGCTTCGCCGGATCGACCCAGATCCGTAAGCTACGTTCGGTGGAATACAGCGTGGCGCGGCCGACGCCGGGGATGCGCCTGATTTCGCCGAGCACGCTGCGGATCATGAAATCGCCTAGGCCGACCTCCTCGAGGCTGCCGTCGGTCGAGCGCAGCGTGATGATCTGCAGCACGGCGCTGGAGGCTTCCTCGATCAGGATGCCCTGCTGGATCACCGCGCGCGGCAGCCGCGCCTCGACGCGCTTGATGCGGTTCTGCACTTCCACCGACGCCGTGCCGGTGTCGGTGCCCGGCACGAAATTGGCGATGATCTCGACCTGGCCCAGCGAGTCGCTGGTGGATTCGAAATTCAGGATGCCGTTGGCGCCGTTGAGTTCTTCCTCGATCAGCCGCGTGACGCTGTTATAGAGGTTTTCCGGCGACGCGCCGGGATAGCTGGTCGAGATCGAGATCGAGGGCGGCGCGATGATCGGATATTGCGCGACCGCCAATAGCGGGATCGAGATCGCGCCGATCAAACAAATGAAAAGCGCGACGACCCAGGCGAAGATCGGCCTGTCGATGAAGAAACTCGGCATGAAGAATTACCGTTGCGCTTGCGCGGTCGGTCTTGCGCTGGAAGTGAAATCGGCGGCCGCATCGCCTTCGGTCATCAGTTGCGGCCGGACCTTGTCGCCGGCGGCAAACTTCTGGAACCCTTCGACCACGACCCTGTCGCCGGCTTTCAATCCCTCGGTGACGAACCACTGGCCGCTCTGTTGCGAGCCGGTGCGCACCGGCTGGACGGCGACGAGACCGTCGTCCTTGACCACGAACACTTCGCTGCCGCCGCCGCCATTGCGCTGGATCGCCTGCTGCGGCACCGCGATGGCGTCGCTATCGATGCCCTGCTCGATCAGCACGCGGACATACATGCCCGGCAGCAATTCGCGGCCCGGGTTGGGAAACTCGCCGCGCAAGGTCACCTGCCCGGTCTGGGCGTCGACCTTGGCTTCCGAGAACAGCAATTTACCGACGTGCGAATAGACCGAACCGTCGTCCAGCACGAGGCGGACCTTCATCGCGTCAGGCGCGATGCGGTCGAGATCCCCGCTCTCCAGCGCGCGGCGCAACTGATTGAGTTCGGTCACCGACTGGGTGAAGTCGGCATAGATCGGATCGAGCTGCTGGATGGTCGCAAGGCTTGCGCTTTCGTTCTGCACGACCAGCGCGCCTTCGCTCACCAGTGCGGCGCCGACGACGCCGTCGATCGGCGCGCGAATGGTCGCATAATCCAGATTGAGTTTGGCGCGGGCGACGTCGGCCTTGCGGCCTTCGACGTCTGCCGCCGCCTGCCGCTCCGCCGAGACGGCTTTTTCGTTCTCGGCTTCGGGGGCCGCGCGCTGGCTGGTCAGCGTGGCAATTCGGCGCGCATGCGATGCGGCCTGGTCAAACGTAGCCCTGGCGCGTGCCAGCGCCGCTTCGGTCGATTGCAGTTCGACCTCGAACGGCCGGGGATCGATCCGGTAGAGCGGTTCGCCGGCCTTGACCTCGCTGCCCTGGTGGAACAGGCGTTCGACCACGATGCCGGACACGCGCGGCCGGACTTCGGAAACGCGCGTCGGCGCGATACGTCCGGGCAGTTCGCGGATGATCGACCGCGCCTGCGGCCTCACGGTGACGACGCTCACCTCTGGCTCGGAAGCAGGTTGCACGGCAGCTGTTGCAGCCGTCGGTTCCTCGCATCCCGCCAACAGGGGAGCCATCGCGAGGAGCATCAGCGCCATGCATGCCGAGTGCGCGCGAATTCCAGACATTGAAAGGCTAGCCCCTTTATTCGAGTTGAACGCAGAAGTTCCGCGCGGAGTGTCGCGATGACACCGCGTTGTTGTTGTTGCGAGGAAGGATAAGGCGACCTTGCTGCAACGCAATACGCGTTCGCGGCGGCCCAATGTCACACGACGCTATGGCACTGAATAAAGGGAGCTTTTGTCGACTCACCGGATTGAGCCGCCGAACACCCGCCAACACCGACGTTTCATTGGTGAGTCTGTGGTGAGTTTGGCCCGCGCGCGCTTTTGCGTGATCTGGTTAAATTATTGATTTGACTGGCGCACCCGACACGATTCGAACGTGTGACCTTTGCCTTCGGAGGGCAAGGGTGGCTGGTTCGCGCGGAACTCGCGCACACCTCGTCCCAGGTGTCAGCGCAAGAGGTTCGTAGCGTTATTCCGTCAACGTAGCCGACAACAGCGGCGATGGCGTCAAGGTCCAGGCCGCTGCCGTGGAGATTGCGCGCGTCGATACGACGATCTAAAATTCGCCCAGGCGTCGGAAGCCTCCGATCACATTTGCTCCGGCCGAATCCGCTGCTTCTTGTGTCGCATTAAAGGCACTTCCTTTCATGTCCACCTTGTGTTCGATTAAGCGTGTCGTACACGACCGCGTTCTGTGTCTTGCAAAAGCGGCAGCACGAAGCCGTCCTCGAGGCCGTGCAGACGCTGCTCGATTGAAATCCAGATAAGATGCGCGTACGCCGCCGGACTGTCGAGCATCCCTTAGGTACGATAAAGTCGTGGATGGGAGCGCCGCACTTCCAGATGAGACGTTCAAGAACGTCAGTACGAAATGACGCTGCACGTCGTAGCCTACAACATGAAACGGTGATGCGCATTGAGGGCGTTGGCGGGTTGTGGAAGCGATCCGTGCCTAGCATTACAGTTGCCCTTTCTGAAGATTTCTGAATCCATGGGCAACCATGATTCGAAGGTCGTGGACGCAGACAGCGTCGATTGAAGAGACGCTTGCGTTGTGGGCTGCGTCGCTTCGGGAGGT
>JACDAG010000632.1 GCA_013695565.1 Bradyrhizobium sp. | reverse complement strand
AGGTGAAGGCGTGGGATCGTGCCCTGTCGATGGCCTCGACGGTGTTCCGTGACTGCGCCGAGCGCGGGATCAACCTGTCCATGGTCAACATGGGCGGCGGATTCCCGACCAAGTACCTCAAGGACGTTCCTCCGGTCATGCAGTATGGCCGGTCGATCTTCCGTGCGCTGCGCAAGCATTTCGGCAACCAGATCCCGGAAACCATCATCGAGCCGGGACGCGGCATGGTCGGAAATGCCGGCATCATCGAGACCGAAGTCGTTCTGATCTCCAGGAAGAGCGACGAGGACGAAGTGCGCTGGGTGTATCTCGACATCGGCAAGTTCGGCGGTCTCGCCGAGACGATGGACGAGTCGATCCGCTACGCCATCCGCACCCCGCATGACGGTGCGGACATGACGCCGTGCGTGCTCGCAGGTCCGACCTGCGACAGCGCCGACGTGCTGTACGAGAAGATGCCGTATCCGCTCCCGGTTACGCTCGAGATCGGCGACAAGCTGCTGATCGAAGGCACCGGGGCCTATACGTCGACCTACTCGTCGGTGGCGTTCAACGGCATCCCGCCGCTGCGGACCTACCACATCTGACACCTCGTCAGAGGTTCGAATAACGGGAGCCGGCTTGCCGGCTCCCACCCCTTCACATGCGAATTTCAAGACAACGCTCCGCGGCGTGATTTGCCGCTGGAGTGAGGACTGACGTGCCATGACTGCTTTGCGGAAGACCACTGTTGCCCTCACCCCGAAAGCCGCTCCGTTCGCGATCCGTGCGGAGCGGGCTTCGGACGTCGTTGCGCGCAACGCGCTGCTGGATGCCTGCTTTGGCGAAAACCGCCATATGCGCACCTGCCAGCGCCTGCGTGACGGACGTGCGCCCGCCGAAGGCCTTGCCTTGTCGGCCGTGGCACGAGGGAAGCTCGTGGGCACCGTCCGGTTGTGGCACGTCAGCGCCGGGGGCGTGCCCGCGCTGATGCTCGGGCCGCTCGCGGTCGACGCCGAGAGCCGCAAGTTCGGCCTCGGCGCGGCGCTGATGGAACAGGCGCTGATGGTCGCAAAGCTTCGCGGCCACGGCGCGGTGATCCTGCTCGGCGATGCGCCCTATTATGCCCGCTTCGGCTTCTCGGGCGACAAGACCGCCGCGCTGTCGCTGCCCGGCCCGTTCGAGCGCGACCGCCTGCTCGGCCTCGAGCTGCGCGACGGCGCACTCGACGGCGCCTGGGGCATGATCGCGGCGACCGGCCAGGCAGCGCGCCAATCCAGGCCGCCGCTGGCAACCAAAGCCGCCAAATTGACCCCTTGCGCGGCTTGATTTGATCATCAAGACGCGGCAATGCGTGGCTTCAATCCAGCCGCGCAATGCCCGGCCAGAGGTGCACGCCATGCCCCGACGTCTCATATCCACCGGCTCGCCGTTCGAGAAGACAGCCGGCTACAGCCGCGCCGTGATCGACGGCGATTTCGCCTTCGTCGCCGGCACCACCGGCTATGACTACGCCACCATGACGATGCCGGACGATGTCACGAGCCAGTCACGGAACTGCTTCAAGACCATCGAGGCCGCCTTGAAAGAAGGCGGCTTCGCGATGGCTGATATCGTCCGCGCGACCTATTACATCACCGACCCCAGGGACGCGGACGCCCATTTCGCGGTCTGCGGCGAAGTCCTCGGCGACATCCGCCCGGCCGCCACGCTGCTGGTGGTCGTGGGCCTCTACAAGCCCGAGATGAAGATCGAGATCGAAGTGACCGCCAAGCGCCGCAGCGCCTGATCCATCCCTCACCATTTGTCCGCCAGCACTTTCCGGAGAAACCATCCCATGAGCCCCGCCTCGCAGATCTACGCGAAGATTACCGGCCCCATCGTCATGGTCGGCTTCGGCTCCATCGGCAAGGGCACCTTGCCGATGATCGAGCGGCATCTCGATTACGACAAGTCGCGCATCACCGTGCTCGATCCCAAGGACGAGGGCCGCAAGGCACATTGCGAGAAGCACAATGTGAGGTTCATCCAGCAGGGCGTGACCAGGGATAATTATCGCGACCTGCTTACCCCGCTGCTTACTGAAGGCGGCGGCCAGGGTTTTTGCGTCAATCTCTCGGTCGATACTGGCTCTACCGACATCATGGAGCTCTGCAACGAGCTTGGCGCTCTTTATATCGACACTGTCAACGAGCCCTGGCTCGGCTTCTATTTCGATTCTTCGAAGGGCCCGGAAGCGCGCTCCAACTACGCCCTTCGCGAAGTGACGCTGGCCGCCAAGAAGGCGCGCCCCGCGGGCTCGACGACGGCCGTCTCCTGCTGTGGCGCCAATCCCGGCATGGTCTCCTTTTTCGTCAAGCAGGCGCTGCTCAATGTCGCCGCCGATCTGAAGCTCAATGCCCCCAAGCCGAAGACCAAAGCCGAATGGGCGGACTTGATGCGGCAGGCTGGTGTCAAGGGCGTCCACATCGCCGAACGCGACACCCAGCGCTCCAAGTCGCCGAAAGAGCCCGATGTCTTCGTCAACACCTGGTCGGTGGAGGGTTTCCTGTCGGAAGGCGTGCAGCCGTCCGAACTCGGTTGGGGCACCCATGAAAAATGGATGCCCGAGAATGCGCGTACCCACGAAGCGGGCTGCGGCGCCGCCATCTATCTGATGCAGCCCGGCGCCAACACGCGCGTGCGCACCTGGTGCCCGACCCGCGGCGCGCAATATGGCTTCCTCGTCACCCACAACGAGTCGATCTCGATCTCCGATTACTTCACGGTGCGTGACGCATCGGGCACGGCGATCTATCGGCCGACCTGCCACTATGCCTATCATCCGGCCGACGATGCGGTGCTGTCGCTGCATGAAATGTTCGGCCGCGCAGCGAAGATGCAGGAAAAGCACCACATCCTCGATGAGAACGAAATCGTCGACGGCATCGACGAACTAGGTGTGCTGCTGTTCGGCCATGACAACAATGCCTACTGGTACGGCTCGCAGCTCTCGATCGAAGAGACCCGAAAACTCGCGCCCTATCAGAACGCCACCGGCCTGCAAGTGACCTCCGCCGTGCTCGGCGGCATGGTGTGGGCTCTGGAAAACCCGAACGCCGGCATCGTCGAAGCCGACGAGATGGATTTCGATCGTCTGCTGGAAATCCAGCTGCCGTATCTCGGCCCGGTAAAGGGCTATTACACCGACTGGACCCCGCTGGCAGACCGGCCCGGCCTGTTCCCGGAGGACATCGACACCTCGGACCCCTGGCAGTTCCGGAACATCCTGGTGCGCTGAAATTCGGTTCCATCCCCTGGTGCGTTGCAGCATCAGGGGCGGCCACCCGTCGTAACGCTCGCTTAATGGAATCGCGCCATCCTGAAGGGTACCTCTTCTTGAGGGCCTTGAGCCGTCCTGCGTCTTTGCGCAACGGCGGCCTCGGTGGAGCGATGGATATGCGCATCATACTTGCAATCATGCTGTCAGCGGTCGTTTTGTCCGGATGCAAGCCTGACAACAACAGCGACATCACCGGCGCGATCGGTGATTGCGCCCGCAAGCTCTACAGCACGTACAATCCGAAGAACCTGAAGCAGTGCATTGCCGTCTGCATCTCCTGCCAGCGCGGCGTGATGACGACCTGCTCGACCTCCTGCACGCTCAAGGGCGCGCAGTAGCGCTTCACTTCGCCAGATAATCGAACGCGACCGAGCCCAATCCCAGCGTCAGATCCGCCTTGAAGTGCAGCGCGGAGACGACTTCGCACACCGGCAGCCGGGCGACGTCGCACAGCGCGTGCGGAAACAGGCCAAGCGCGGCCGGACCGGTCCAGGCCTCCTTCACCGTAATGTCTTCGAGATGGAAGCGGACCAGTTCGCAGATTCGCGGAGTGCCGTCGACATGCGGGATGATCTTGAGAATGAAGTTCGGCGCCTTCATGCCCTTCAGCACGGTGTCACGATCGACCGGGCGGTGCTTGTAACCCATGGTGGCGGACGCGCAGAGCACCGAGCCGTAATGCAGCGAGCCGACCAGCACGTCGCTCTCGACCTCGATCTTCGGCTTCGCCAGCTTCTTCGGAAAGCCCCAGATTTCGCGGCCGCCGGCGATCGGCCCTTCGTCGTCGAGATACATGGCGTGGGTATAGGCGCCTTCCTCGCCCCCAAAGCTGACCGGGATCACCTGGCCGGTTTCGGTATAGTCGCCGAAGCCGGTTGAGTCAGGCATGCGGATTTGACGATCGGCTCGGTGACTTCGAGCGGCTCCGGCACCACGGCGCGAAGCGCTTCCGGGTCGGTGCGGTAGGTGATGATGAAATATTCGCGGTTGAAGAACCGGTACGGCCCCGGCGGGAATGACGGGTTGGTCAGCGGCATAGAATACGCGGTTCGCCTGACATCGTCGATCTTCATTGCCTGCCTCATGTCTCGCCTGAATGCAGGAGTATGGGGCAGCGAGGTGACGGAGGCGAGACTGTAGAATCGGCAACGCAGTCAAAACGGCGTCAAGCAATATCGTAGGGTGGCAAAGCAAAGCGTGCCCACCAGTCAAGTGACGGTGCGGATGGATGGTGGGCACGGCGCGTTGCGCCTTTGCCCACCCTACGTCTGAACTACTTCTGCTTGATCGGTTCGGCCGTCTTCTCGGCCGGCGCCGGCGGCAGCGCGGGCTGCGCCCCGGCCTTCTGCGCGTCGGCGTCGGGGCGTGCCGGTTCGGGCGGAACGTCGGACGGACGGGTTCCCGTCGTCACGGGTTCGCCCGGTGCCTCCGGTTTGGTTTCCGCACCCGGCGTCGATTGCAGCGGCTGAGTCGCCTGCGCCAGTTGCTGGGGATCGCGAGCCCGCAATTCGGTCAGCGACAGACCAGACATCACGAGCCCCGTCGTGACCAGTGCGGCCGCGAGAAGAAAGTCCTTCCTGGAATTGCGCTTGATGTTGTCGACAGACATATCGTTCACCGCGAGGTTGTTCGCGACATCAACGGCCGGTACCGTGCATTGTTCCGGCGGGAACCTGAACGGAATGCCCGCAAGAGCGCGCACCTACGGGTGAACGCAAATGCGTTCATCCCGGGGATGACGGACCTACAACTCCACCATCCCCGCATCGCCCTCTTCAGTAGCGAAGGCGAGCAGCGCACCTTTGGGGCTCCAGGCCAGCGCGGAAACGGCGGCGTTGCCCCTTCGGCGCACCAGGATTTCCGCGCCGTCCTCGATGCGCACCATCAGCACGGTGCCATCGCTGTAGCCGCAGGCCAGAATATCGTGCTTTGGATGACAGGCGACCGCGGAGACGCGCGCCTGTAGCGGCGCCAGCATCGCCGGCTCCTTGCCCATCGGGCCATCCTTGCTGGTGAAGGGCCAGATAATCACGGTATCGGCGCCCGAGGTCGCAAGCCCCTTGCCGCCGGCGCTCCAGGCAATCGAGCGGACGCGGCCGGGATAGCCGCTCATGCGCATGTGCCGGTTGTCAGCAAGCCGCCAGCCGTGCAGCGCCGGCTCGTGCATCGTGGTGACCAGGAATTTGTTGTCGGGGCTGAACACGACGCCGAGATGCGAACCGGCCCATTCCAGCACTTCCGCATTGGCCGCCATATTGGGGAACCACAACGTCACGCCATTATAATGCGCGATCGCGAGGCGCAGCCCTTTTGGCGCAAATGCGAGCCCGCCCACCGTGGACGGCGCCTCGAAGAATTTTTCCTCAGCCTTGCCGCTGCGGACATAAGCGATCTTGCCGGCCGACCACGCTACCGCACCGTCGGGATGCAGCGCGACATTGTCGATCCAGCGCCGCTTGGCGTCGGTCGAGAGCACGCTCACCTCGCCTTTGGCATTGAGCGCGACGAGTTTGCCGTCGTCACCACCGGTAACGATCCGCGCACCATCGGATGCCACGCACAGCACCGCGCCGCCATGGATGACAACACGCGAGATCTCGCCTGAGGCATTGACGATAGCGGCATTCTCCTCGGCACCGACGAAGATCGCGGTCTCACCGAGAAAATGCACGGATGACACCGGCATACCGACCGCGAGCGGCCGCACCTTGTCGGTGATCGAAGCGATGGAGGCGCCTTCGCCGGGGTCGAACTGTTTCATCACGTGGTGATACAGCTCTCGAAGCCGTCGCGGATCATCTGCTCCGGCAGTTCGCGGCCGATAAAGACGAGGCGGCTTTCGCGCCGTTCGTCGTCTTTCCATTTACGCTGATGATCGCCTTCGAGCATCATGTGCACGCCCTGGAACACGTAACGGTCGTCATCGTCGCTGAAGGCGAGGATGCCCTTCGAGCGCAGGATCTTCTGCCCTTCGGAGGCGACCAGGTTCTGCAGCCATGGCATGAATTTGGTCGCATCGAGCGGCTTGTCCGTGCGCAGCGACAGCGATTGCATCTCCTCGTCATGGTAGTGCTTCAGCCCACCATGGCTGTGGCTGTGATCGTGATGGTGGTCATGGCCATGACCGTGATCATGGTGATGATCATGGCCGTCGCCGACATCGAGGAATTCCGGCTCGATCTCAAGAATCCGATCCAGATCGAACGCGCCGCGCTCCAGCACGTCCGACAGCGCCACCTTGCAGCGCTCGGTGCGGTGCAGCTTGGCGTACGGATTGATGCCGCGGATCCGCGCCTCGACTTCGGCGAGTTCCGCCTTGGAGACGAGATCGGTCTTGTTGAGCACGATGACGTCGGCAAACGCGATCTGGTTCTTGGCTTCCGGCGCGTCCTTCAGGCGGTCGCTCAGCCATCTGGCGTCGGCGACGGTGACGACGGCGTCGAGCCGGGCATTCTTCTGCACGTCCTCGTCGACAAAGAAGGTCTGCGCCACCGGCGCCGGATCGGCCAGACCCGTGGTCTCGACGATGATGGCGTCGAACTTGCCTTTGCGTTTCATCAGCCCGTCAAGGATGCGAACGAGGTCGCCGCGCACGGTGCAGCAGACGCAGCCATTGTTCATCTCGAACACCTCTTCGTCGGCGCCGATGATGAGGTCGTTGTCGATGCCGATCTCGCCGAATTCGTTGACGATGACGGCGTATTTCTTGCCGTGATTTTCCGACAGGATTCGATTCAGCAGCGTGGTCTTGCCAGCGCCGAGATAGCCCGTCAGCACGGTCACAGGAATTTTTTGGGACGTCAATTCAGACATGGCAGCTCCGGAGCGGGATTTTCCGGCGCTCGGGCCGGCAGGGAGGCCCCTGCCCTAGTTCGCGAGCGCACTGGTCAGGGCCTTTATATTGTGCCTGACCATATCAATGTAAGTGGGGGCATCGCCCTTTTCGCCCGTCAAACTGTCGGAATACAGC
>JACDAG010000601.1 GCA_013695565.1 Bradyrhizobium sp. | reverse complement strand
GGGGTACAAGTCTATCGATAGACCACGCCGGCGGAGAGAGCCCCTCACCCCAACCCTCTCCCCGCAAGACCGGGGCGAGGGAGAAGATGCTCGACCTACTGCTCGATCTTGATATTCGCGGCCTTCGCAACCGCGCCCCAGCGCGCGATATCGGCGGCGAGGATTTTCGCAAACTCTTCCGAGGAATTGCCGACCGCGTCGATGCCGAGCGGCTTGAGGCGGGCGATCACGTCCGGCAGTTTGGCGATCCGAATAAACTCGGCCTCGAGTTTTTTCACGATGGCCGATGGCGTGGCCTTGGGCACGAAGATGCCGCTCCACAGCACCGCGTCGACATCGGCACCGGCTTCCTTCAGCGTCGGCACATCGGGCAGGTCTTCCATCCGCTTGGGGGCCGCAATGGCCAGTGCGCGCGCGGTCCCGCTCTTGACCTGGCTGACCACCGGGCCGGCATCCGCGATCGTTGTTGTCACCTGTCCCCCAATGACTGCCAGCACCGATTCGTTGGCGCTCTTGTAGGGAATCACCTGCATCGGCGCGCCGGTCTTCTGCTTGAACAATTCGGTCACGAGCTGGAACGAGGCGGATGAACTCGCGTAATTCATTTTCTCCGGATTGGCCTTGGCGTAAGCCACCAGTTCCGCCACCGACTTGATCGGCGAGGCCGCGCTGACGATCATGATCAGCGGAAACGAGCCGAGTTGGGAGACTGCGACGAAGTCCTCGACTGCGTCATAGGGCAGCTTGGCGTAGACCGCAGGATTGATCGATATGCCGCTGGCGCTCATCAGGAGCGTGTAGCCGTCCGGTGCGGATTTCGCGACATGCTCGGTCGCAACGATCGCGCCGCCGCCCGGCTTGTTCTCGACAATGACGGGTTGGCCAAGGCTTTCGGACAATTTCTGTCCGAACACGCGTGCGATGATGTCATTGCCGCCGCCGGCCGCAAAACCGACGACGAGGCGGATCGGCTTGCTCGGATATTTTGACGGGTCTTCCTGCGCGAGCACTGCAGTCATGCCGGCTATAGCGAATAACCCCACGCATGCGGTCATCAGAGAATATCGGTTCGGTATCCTCATCAAACTCCCCCGGTCAGGATTTCAAAGCCGCGTGACCTGAATATGCAACACCGCCGCCTTGCCGTCATCGAGCGCGGCAAAGGCGCGGTCAATCGCCGCATCAAGTTGGTCCGGCTCGGCGACGCGTTCGCCCCAGGCGCCGAAGGCCTTCGCAACATCGGAAAAGTCCCGCCGCTCGCCCTGACGGCCGGACGTCAGCCGCGACTGGAATTGATCGGTCTCGGCGGCGATGCCCTTTGGATAAACCCGCTGCACCGCCGATTTCACCGCTTGCCAGCCGCCATTATCCAGCACGATGGTCAAAATCGGAATCTGGTATTGCTGCGCCACCGCATAGACGCTGTCGGGCGAGGAGAAATGAAATCCGCCGTCGCCGATCACCTGCACGATACGGCGGCCGGGCTGCGCAAGCTTCAGTCCCAGCGCCATGCCACCGGAAAATCCAAGCCCACCACCGGCGAGACCGACATAACTCTTGGGCCTGGTGCGGACGACTTGTTCCTGCAGGACCGGACCGTTGCGGATCGCTTCATTGAGCACGACGTCGTCCGGCGACAATTTTCCGCTCAGCGTCGCGAACACGAAGGCGGGGTTCAGGGCGCCCGAAACTCCCTTGTTGGCAGCTGCCGTGGTACGGCGCTTGGCCGTTACCTCGCGGGCGGCACCCCAGCTCGCGATGCGATCGCTCACCCGCTTGCGATAGGCGTCGTTGGCGCGGGCTTCCACCGCGTCGAGCACCTGCTGCAGCACGATCGTGCAATCGCCCTGGATGCGCATGTCGGTCGCAAATCCCCACATCGGAAAATCCGCCTTCAACGGATCGACGTCGATCTGGATCCATTTCATCGCGCTTGCGCGTTTGGCATATTGCGGCACGAACGGCACGTCGGAATCAAGCAGCAGGCCGAGATCGGCGTGTTCCAATAGCGGCAGCGGATCCGAACCGGCAAAGCACGGCGAGTCCTGCGGTATATTGAGGTCGATCGAATTGAACTCGGCGACGCGGATGCCGGCCGCGCGTGCCAGGCGGTCGAGCACGTCAACCGCTTGTGATTTCCGGCCGAGGTAAGCGGCGAACGCCACCGGATTTTCCGCCGCCATCAGGGCTTTCGCGATCGCCTCCACCCGAACAGGCTCGACGCCGCCGGCCTGTACGCTGCCATAGCGTGCCGCCGGATAGCACGGCATGGCGGCTTCGTCCCACTCTTCCGCCAGCGTTTCGCGCGGCAGCATCATGTAGACCGGACCCGGCGGATCGCTCTGCGCAAAGGCCGAGGCGCGCGCCAGCGCCTCTTTGACGACGACGCCCGAGGGCAGCGAATACTCCCATTTGACGTAGGGGCGGACGATGCTCGCGATATCGAAGGGATCCTGCACGAAATGGACATAGGTATCGCGCGAGCCGGTGAGCTCGCCGTGCAGTGTGTGCGGCGCGCGTCCGGCAAACAGCAGCACGGGCAAACGATAACGAAACAGGTTCTGGATTGCCATGCAGGCGTTGGCGGTGCCGGCATCGACATGCACCAGCACCGCCTGCGCGCGCCCCGTCGCCAGTGCATAGCCGCCGGCCATGTGCACCGCGACCACCTCGTGCGGGCACAGGATCATCTCGGGATGTTTGCGGCCATCCTTGTCCCAGCGCGCCATCTCTTCGATCAGCGACACATGGTCGGTGCCGAGATTGGCGAAAATGTATTCGACGCCGAGATCGACCAAACCTTCAAGGAAATAATGCGCGGTCGAGTGGCGAGCCATGTCCTAACGTTTCTCGGCGACGAATTTGTTGCGCAGGGTGCCGATGCCGGTGATGTCGATCTCGACCACGTCGCCGGCCTTCAGATCCGGCGAGGCGCCATCAGTGCCCATCCAGATCACGTCGCCCGGCCACAGCGTGAAATATTTGGTCAGCTCGACGATGAACGGCACCACGCCGAAGATCATTTCGTTGGTGCGGAAGCGGCCGGTTTCCTTGCCGTTGACGCGGATCGCGGTTTCCATCTTGTCGAGATCGACTGATGTCTCGATCCAGGGGCCCATCGGCTTGAACGTGTCGGCGTTCTTGGAGCGCCACAGCGAGCGATCGGCCTTTTGCCAGCTGCGTTCGCTGACATCGTTGCCGATGGTGTAGCCGAACACGCAAGACATCGCGTTGGCCTCGGTGAGGTGCTTTGCCTTTTTGCCGATCACGACGGCCAGTTCGCCCTCGTAATGGATTTTCTCGGTCGCGGTCGCCGGGATCACCACGTCCTCGTCATGCGCGATCAGCGCGTTCTGGGCGCGGTAGCCGATCTCGGGACGGTCCGGCACGTTGGGGACGGTGCCGGCCTTGTCGGCGGCTTCCTTGAGATGCTTGAGGTAGTTCAGGCCGACGCAATAGAACGTGCGCGGAATCAGCGGCAGTTCGATCTTCACATCCTTCAGGGCATGGGACTGCGTGGTGCGCTGCCATTCGCCGAAGGGATCGCCGCTGACGGTGACGACCTTGTCGCCCTCGACGAGGCCCCAGGATGTGTTGCCGGTGACGGTGAATTTGAGCCAACGCATGGTCGTTTCCTCTTGTTCCTATTTTCGCTTGTTCTTATTCGGCCGCGGCCTGCGGCGGGATTTTCCATGCGCCGGCAACGGGACGACGCAGGCCCAGATTCTCCCGCAGCGTCTTGCCGGTGTAGTCTTTATGGAACAGCCCGCGCCGCTGCAGCTCCGGCACGACGTGTTTGACGAAATCGGCGTAGGAGCCGGGTACATAGGTCGCCGCGATGACAAAGCCGTCGCAACCGCGGTTCACGAACATTTCTTCCAGCCTGTCGGCCATCTCCTTCGGTCCGCCGACGATGGCGTCTGCGGTCTGGCCGCGGCCAGAGAAGGTGATGAAATCGCGCGTCGACGGGTTGGGCTTTCCCGACGTCTTGAGCACGCCGTCGCGGATTCCGAGCATGCCTTGCATGCCCTGCAGTTCCTCAGTAGTCAGCGGCTCGTCGATGCCCTTGGCGGCGAAATCGAAATTCAGCCCTTCCGCGAGCAGCGACAGGGCATCGATTTCCAGCGGCAGTTTGCCGATCAACGCCATCTTGTCCTCGGCCTCGGCCTTGGTGGCGCCGCACACCGGCGTGATCAGGTTGCACAGGAACATCTGGTCGGGATCGCGGCCGGCCTTGGCGGCTTCATTGCGGATCGCATCGTAACCCTGCTTGGCATTCGCCAGATTGCGTGCGGCGGTAAAGATCACCTCGCCCCATCGGCCGGCGAAACGTTGCCCGCGGCCGCTGGCGCCGGCCTGGATCACGACAGGATGGCCCTGTTGCGAACGCGGTACCGTGAATGGTCCGCGCGATTTGAAGAACGCGCCGTTGTGGTCGAGCCGTTTCACTTTGGTTGGGTCGGCGAAACGGCCGCTCTTCTTGTCGATGATCAGCGAACCGTCTTCCCAGGAATCCCAGTGGCCGAGCACGACTTCCATGAATTCGTCGGCGCGGTCGTAGCGCAGATCGTGATCGAGGTGCGCATCCTTGCCCATGTTGTGCGCTTCGCCGTCATTGACGGACGTAACCACGTTCCAGGCGGCGCGGCCGTTGGTCATGAGGTCGAGGGTGGCGAAGCGGCGGGCGACGTCGAACGGCTCGTAATAGGTGGTGGAGCAGGTCGACGCCAGACCGAGTTTTGTGGTGACCATGCCCATCGTTGTCAGCACCACGATCGGATCCATCTTCACGCAGCGGATGCCGTATTCGACGGTATGGGCGTGATCGCTGCCGTAGCGGTCGGGCATTGCGAGGCGATCGTCGAAGAACGCCATATGGAATTTGCCGGCCTCCAGGATCCGGGCGATCTCCTGATAGTAGTCGGCCGACATCGAATCGTCGCGCGATTCCGGATGCCGCCAGGAGCTCGGCAGATTGGTGCAGTTCTGCGCCTGCAGGAAGCCGACCATCGCCATTTGCCGTGTCATATCGTTCTCCCCTTAGCGGCCAAGCGCGGCTTCATTTCAGATCGAGTTCGGCCGCAAGCTTGTATTCGCCGGCCAGCGCGCACAATTTTTCCCAGGTCGCGTCCTCGATCTCGATGCCGGAAATCCTGCGCTGCTGTTCGCGGATATATTCGACCTCGCCCGGATAGAATACGCCGGTGGAGCCCTCGGAGCGCGGGGTCTCTTTCAGATAGCGCGCGAACTCGGCGACCTCTTTCTTGAAATCCTTCAAGGGTCGGAACGCCGCGACGTTGAACACCGCCATGAAGCATCCGTCATTGTGACGCCCGGTCGGCTCGACCCCGAAACCGAGCCCGGTCAAAAGCCCGCACAGCACCTCGACCATCGCGGCAAGGCCGCTGCCCTTGTAGCCTTCGCTGCCGCCGAGCGGCAGCAATGCGCCGCCCTTCTTGTATTCCCGGGGGTCGGTGGTGTGCCGTCCCTCGGCATCGACGATCCAGCCGGTCGGGATTTCTTCGTTGCGCGACATGGCGAGCGCGATCTTGCCGGCGGCGACCGCCGAGGTCGCCATGTCCAGATAGAACGGCGCGTCGAGATCGGAGGGAACGGCGATCGAGATCGGGTTGGTGCCGAGCCGGGCCTCGCGGCCGCCGAACGGCGCCACGATCTTGGGCGAGCGGCCGGAATCGGCGGTCGCAATGCCGATCATGCCGGCCTCGATCGCCATCAGGGGATAGGCGGCGAGCCGCCCGACATGGCTCTGGCGAAATACCGTGCAGGCCGCGACGTTGGCGGTTTTTGCTTTTTCGATCGTCAGCGCCATCGCCTTGGCGTTGACATGAAACCCGAAACCCCAATGGCCGTCGATCACGGTCGTGGTCGGCGATTCCTGCACGATCGTCCACTTCGCGCCGGGCACGATATGCCCGGCCTTGATGCGGTCGATATAGGTCGGAATCGCAATCACCCCGTGCGAGTCGTGGCCGGCAAGGTTGGCATTG
>JACDAG010000581.1 GCA_013695565.1 Bradyrhizobium sp. | reverse complement strand
GCGCTGAACGGCGCTTGGAGGCTGGTCGACGGCGGCGCTTTCCGTTCCAGCGACGGACGCAGGAATCCGGACACGCTCGAGCGCGATCACGCGACCCTGGTCGTCAACCGCCTCGACGTATCTTTGCGAAGAAGCGATGGAAAAGGACGGCACCGAAGACATCACCGCCGACGAGCCCAAATGCCGGCGCAACGCCGCCAACTCGTCGACGGCGCGGCTGTTTCCCGCCCGCCCTTCGCCCGACATCGACAATACGAACAGCTCGATCCGGTGAGCGCTACAGCAGCGTGGACGCGTGCGTCAGTTGCTCAGGATTCAAGCGAGAGCAAGGGGACATCGAGAAAATAAACGAAGCCACTCGGCTCGTATGTCAGCTTGACGGCGCCCTTGAGCTGCCGGCCGAGTGTCTCGATCAGGCGCGTGCCAAAACTCTGCCGCGTTGGCGCCGCAACCGGCGGGCCGTCCTGTTCCTTCCAGGTGAAATGCAGCCGCGATGCCGGCTCATCCACGGTCCAACTGATCGCCACGCGACCGGCAGATACCGAGAGCGCGCCGAATTTCGTGGTGTTGGTGCAGAGTTCGTTGAGGGTCATCGCAATCGCAATGACGGCGCCTGACGCGATCTGCACGTCTGGCCCTTGAACCGAAAACCGCGGCTTATCCGGATTATCGAACGGCTCGGTTGCGCCGTGGACGATGTTTCGCAAATCGGCACCGGTCCAGCGCGCCTGCAAAAGCAGATCATGCGCCCGGCCGAGCGCCAGCAAACGGCCTTCGATCGCGTGCTGCGCATCCTTCATGCTCGACGCATTGCGAAGACTTTGCGACGCAATGGCGCCCACGGTTGCGAGCGTGTTCTTGATGCGGTGGTGAAGCTCTTCGAGGATGAGTTTTTGCAGCTTGTCGGCGGCTTCGCGCTCCTTGGCATCGATGCCAGCCTGCTCGAGCAGCGTCTCGGCGCTGAGCTTGGCCTGGGTCAGCAACAGGCGCAGACTGACGTTTTCTGCCGCCAAAACCTCTTGCGGTGACGTCGGATCGGACGCCTCAAGGGAGGCATACGGATCATGGTCGGTTTTGAGCATCGCCAACGAATACCACCATATGTCCGGTTCCGGACGTTTCTTTTCGTCACTATTCCCGTAGCACGACCTCAGGATGCAGAAATCATTGGTATTTCTGCGCCTCGATCAGGCCCGGCCGAGCATTTCGCGCATTTCCGCGATGATTTCGTCGGATTGGAGCGGTTTTCCAAAGAACCGGCTGTCCAGCGGAATATCGCTCATCGACAGTTTCAGTTGCCCCGACGCCAGGATGATCTTGATCGGCGGCCAGCGCTCATGAACCGCGTGCGCCAGTTGCAGCCCGTTCATGCTGCCCGGCATCTGAACGTCGGTGAGCATCAGTGCGATATCGGAGCGCGATTGCAAGATGGCTATGGCTTCGTCAGCGTCCACGGCCTCGACCGGGACGTAACCGGCGTCTTCCACCATGTCGACGACGCGCATGCGCAGCATCATCTCGTCTTCGACGACGAGCACGACGTGCGGAAGGAGGGAATGGTCCAGAGGCATCATGGACGGCTCATCGGCACGCCGTGACGAGGCGGACCTCGGGCAAGGCAACCACCGACGCTGCCAAAAGCGCTGATATCGCCAGGGCCGAGACAGATATGATCATTTGAAGCTGCTGACTGTGGCGGATCGCCAATCCCGCTGCGCTTGGGGATCGGTGGGCAACAGCGCTGGGCAGGCAGAGTTCCGCAAGCGCGGCTTATATTCGTACTGCCCTGCGCCTGCCAGTCCAGGCAAGCGCCGACTTCGGCGCTCGCAGTGTCACCGTCAATCATAAGCCGCTGTATCGCGGCGGCGGTCATCAGCTGCGAAAATCGATGCTGCGCACGATGATGCCGGGGGGCGTACCCTCGAATTCCCGGGCCTCGAATTTGCGTGACGCGCATAGTTCGATCCGGTCGCGCAACCGGACGAACTGCGCTTCGCGCCGCTCCGGCGCCGTCCTCGCCACGCGCTCCAGATCGTCCATCGCCGATGCGCTGACGGCGCAGGGGACTTCCCTGCCCTCATCCATCATCGAGAACTTGAGCACCATGCGATCATATTCGTAACCGCCGATGTTGCCGCGCGCGAGCGTCATCGGGCGGCCCTCGGCGGTCGGAACGATCGTGCCATCGGCTGCTCCCACTTAACCCACCACCATCTTCTTCTTGACCGGCGGCGGATTGATTTCGAGAATCCGGCGCAGGCAATCGGCTTCGGTATCATGCGGGCCCGAGACGAAGGTACCGCTGACCTTGGTCGAATACCAGCCGGACACGACACCGAGGCGGAGCGATTCTTCTGTTTTGACATGACGGGGCGAGAGATTTTTCATCAGTTTCTTTCTGTTTGCTACGTTCGATCTTGCGTCGAACGCGCGGGATGAAGTCTTTGACTTGTAGAGCCAAATGTTGGTCAGCTCTCGTCCCCGGAGAGCCGGGTGAGATCCGCGAGCACCGCGGCGACGAGGTCGCGGTGATGGGTATCGGACGGTGCGAGACTGGCCGAATAGAGATTGAGCACGTAACGCGCCTTGGCCACCGCCTCTGACAGCGACGCGGCCGGCACCGCAAGGAGCTGAAGTTCGAGAACGCCCTGCTTGTCCCGCAACAGTTTCGCGTTGGCCTCGACGTCGGCGAGCACGCGGCGGATATCGGTTGCCTTCTGCGCCGCCATGCCGCGATGCTTGTCCAGCTCGATCGGTATCTCAGTCACCTCGGTGCGCTCGCATCGATGCGCTGGGCGTCAGACAGGTCGACCGAACTGATCGAGATCATTTCCATCGAAGATCGATGCGGCGGCGCCCCGGGGACCATGATCATGGTGGCGACGCGCCGAAAGCACGGAAACGACAGACCCTCAATCATCTCCTCATCGGTGACGATCTCGTAGGCGCCCGGCGCGAGCTGGCGATCAATTCCCTTGATGTTGAATGGATGCCTGAAATGAACCGTTTCCCGTCGCGAGCGCATCGTCATGGCCACAGACCAGCGAATCTGCGCAACGAAACATCGGATTGTTCGGACATCGGAGCAACGTGCGCGCTTTTGCGGCAATTAGCTATCGTTTTCTCCGGAACCAGCCGCATTTGATCGAATTAAGCATGGAATGCCTTGTATTCGGCGATTTCGTCGCCATTTCGAGCTAACACCAGCCAGGAAAGCATTTCGAATGAAGCTTCGTGTGGGATTCGAAATGCTCTACGATTTCCCGCAACCGACACCGATGATCATGGTGCTGGGCACGCATTTCACGCGCGCTTCCGATGTGATCGTGCCGGACTTCCTGACCACCACGCCAACAATCGAGATCACCCCCTATCGCGACATGTTCGGCAATTGGTGCAGCCGCATGGTGGCGCCGGCGGGACGCGTGCGACTGGCCGCCGATGGCGTCGTTCGTGACTCCGGCCTGCCCGATCCGACATTTCCCTCCGCGGTTCAGCATGCGATCGAGGATCTGCCCGCGGACACCCTGGTTTATCTGCTCGGCAGCCGCTATTGCGAAACCGACCGGCTTTCGGAAATCGCCTGGCAATTGTTCCAGAACACGCCGCCGGGCTGGGCGCGGGTACAGGCGATCTGCGATTTCGTGCATCGTCACATCGCCTTCGGCTATGAGCACGCCCGCGCCACCAAGACGGCGTGGGAAGCCTATAGCGAAGGCAAGGGCGTCTGCCGCGACTATGCCCACCTTGCCATCACCTTCTGCCGCTGCATGAATATTCCGGCGCGCTATTGCACGGGGTATCTCAGCGACATCGGCACGCCAAAACCCTGGGCCGTCGGCGATTTCGCCGGCTGGTTCGAGGCCTATATTGGCGGCCACTGGCGCATGTTCGATCCGCGCAACAACGTGCCGCGGATCGGCCGCGTCCTGATCGCGCAGGGACGCGATGCCTCCGACGTCCCGATCACGCAGACCTTCGGATCGAACACGCTGGCAAGCTTCAAGGTGTGGACCGACGAGGCCGCCGCTTGACCGATACTCACCCTGCGCTTAGCGCCGACGAGTTCGCCTCGCTGCGCGAAGTCAGCAAGGGTGATGCGCAGCGTGAGATTCCCCAGTTGCATTGGGAGCGGCTGGTCGGCCTCGGTTACGCGGTACGGCGGCTCGGCGAACTCGGTTTGACGGCGTCCGGCCTGCGGCGCCTGGCGGGCGGCCAATAGCGACTTGCGCCGCCAGCGGGATGGATGCAACTTTCGACCGACTTGGCCGTAACTGGGATTGCATCAGCCAGGGAACATCTGCATGCGCGCGCTTGCACTCCTCGTGGTCATCCTGATCGGGTTTGGATCGCCGGCCTTCGGCGACGACGTCGCCGCCGCGCAAAGCGTCATCCGCGCGCAGGAGCAGGCCTTTGGGCGTGGCGATGCCGCCGCCGCCTATTCCCACGCCGCACCCGCGATCCAGCAAATCTTTCCGCAGGCGGATATCTTCCTGCAGATGGTGCAGCAGGCCTATCCGCCGGTCTATCGCCACAAGAGCTTTGAATTCGGCGAAGCCCGCGCGTCGGGCGGCCAGATCGCCCAGCGTGTCCATATCGTCGACGACAATGGCGAAGCATGGGAAGCGCTCTATACGCTGGAGCAACAGCCCGACGGCAGTTTGAAGATCACGGGGTGCAGTCTGTTGAAGGCCGGCCAGGCGGCATAATGTTTGTGGTGAGTCCGTAGGATGGGTGGAGCGAAGCGATACCCATCATCTAGCGAGCGTGCACATTCAGAAAGGCGATGGGTTTCGCTTCGCTCTACCCATCCTACACACTGAGAC
>JACDAG010000560.1 GCA_013695565.1 Bradyrhizobium sp. | reverse complement strand
CGAGCACATAGGCGATGCCGCCCGACATGCTGGCAGCAAAATTCCGCCCGGTCCTGCCGACGACGACGACGATGCCACCGGTCATGTATTCGCAGCAGTGGTCGCCCGCGCCCTCGACTACCGCAATGGCGCCGGAATTGCGCACGGCGAAGCGCTCGCCGGCGATGCCGCGGAAATAGCATTCGCCCTCGATCGCGCCATACATCACGGTGTTGCCGACGATGATGGATTCTTCGGGCACGATGCCGGAATTGCGCGGCGGCTTGACGATGATGCGCCCACCCGAGAGGCCCTTGCCGACATAGTCGTTGCCTTCGCCTTCGAGATCGAAGGTGACCCCGCGTGTCAGCCAGGCGCCGAACGCCTGCCCCGCGGTGCCCTTGAGGCTGACCTGGATAGTGTCGAGCGGCAGGCCCGCATGACCGTAGATCTTGGCCAGCGTGCCCGACAGCATCGCACCGGCCGAGCGGTCGGTGTTGTTGATCTCTTCCTCGATCTTCACGGGCGCACCGCGATCGATCGCGGCCTTTGCCTTCTCGATCAGCCGGCGGTCGAGCACGGCTTCCAGATGATGGTTTTGCTTCTCGGAGTGATAGATCTTCTGCCCCGGCAGTTCCTTCTGGCGTACGAACAGCTTCGAGAAGTCGAGGCCCTTGGCTTTCCAATGGGCCACCAGCGTCGACTGGTCGAGCATCTGGGTCTGGCCGACCATCTCGTTGAAGTTGCGATAGCCGAGCTGCGCCATGATCTCGCGGACTTCCTCGGCGACGAAGAAGAAATAGTTGATGACGTGCTCGGGCTGGCCGGTGAAGCGCTTGCGCAACACCGGATCCTGCGTCGCGACGCCGACCGGGCAGGTGTTGAGATGGCACTTGCGCATCATGATGCAGCCGGCCGCGATCAAAGGCGCGGTGGCAAAGCCGAACTCGTCGGCCCCTAGCAGCGCGCCGATCACGACGTCGCGTCCGGTGCGGAAGCCGCCGTCGACCTGCACCACGATGCGGCTGCGCAGCCGCTCGCGCACCAGCGTCTGGTGGGTTTCGGCAAGACCGATTTCCCATGGGCTGCCGGCGTGCTTGATCGAGGTCAGCGGCGAAGCGCCGGTGCCGCCCTCGAAGCCAGCGATCGTGACATGGTCGGCGCGCGCCTTGGCGACACCCGCGGCCACGGTGCCGACACCGATTTCGGAGACCAGCTTGACCGAGACCTGACCGTCCGGATTGACGTTCTTGAGGTCGTAGATCAGCTGCGCCAGATCCTCGATCGAATAAATGTCGTGATGCGGCGGCGGCGAGATCAGGCCGACGCCCGGCGTCGAATGCCGCACGCGTGCGATCACGGCGTCGACCTTGTGGCCGGGCAATTGTCCGCCTTCGCCGGGCTTGGCGCCCTGCGCCATCTTGATCTGCATCATGTCGGAGTTGACGAGGTATTCCGTCGTCACGCCGAAGCGGCCCGAGGCGACCTGCTTGATCGCCGAGCGCATCGAATCGCCGTTCGGCAACGGCTTGAAGCGATCGCTCTCTTCGCCGCCTTCACCGGTGTTGGACTTGCCGCCGATCCGGTTCATCGCGATCGCCAAGGTCGTGTGCGCCTCGCGCGAGATCGAGCCGAAGCTCATCGCGCCGGTGGCGAAACGCTTGACGATGTCCTTGGCGGGTTCGACCTGGTCGAGCTTGATCGGCTTGCGCTTCTCGTCCTCGGCGGTCTTGATCCGGAACAGGCCGCGCAGCGTCAGCAGCCGCTCGGATTGCTCGTTGAGGATTTTGGCAAACGACTTGTAGCGCTCCAGCGAATTGCCGCGCGCGGCATGCTGCAGCATGCCGACGGTTTCGGCGGTCCATGCATGGTCCTCGCCGCGGGTGCGGTAGGCGTATTCGCCGCCGACGTCGAGCGAGGTCTTGTAGACCTGCGCATCGCCGAACGCATCGGCATGACGGCGGCAGGTTTCCTCGGCGATCTCGGCCAGGCCGACGCCTTCGATACGGGTGTGGGTGCCGGCGAAATACTTCGCCACGAAGTCAGCCTTCAGCCCGACCGCGTCGAAGATCTGCGCGCCGCAATAGGACTGGTAGGTCGAGATGCCCATCTTGGACATCACCTTGAGCAAGCCCTTGCCGATCGACTTGATGTAGCGCTTGACGATTTCGTAGTCATCGAGCGAACCGGGCAGGCGGTCCTTCATCGCGATGATGGTTTCGAACGCCAGATAGGGGTTGATCGCTTCGGCGCCGTAGCCGGCCAGACAGGCAAAGTGATGCACTTCGCGCGGTTCGCCGGATTCCACTACGAGGCCGACCGAGGTGCGCAAACCTGTGCGGATCAGATGATGATGCACGGCGGCACAGGCCAGCAGCGAGGGGATCGGAATCCGGTCCGAGCCCGCCATGCGGTCGGACAGGATGATGATGTTGACGCCCTCGCGCACCGCGCCTTCGGCGCGCGCACAGAGTTCGTCGAGCACCTGTTCGAGGCCAGCCGCACCGAAGCCGGCATGGAAGGTGGTGTCGAGCGTGCGCGACTTGAAATGGCTGTCGGCGACATCCGAGATCGAGCGGATCTTTTCCAGATCGGCATCGGTCAGGATCGGCTGGCGCACTTCCAAACGCTTGGTCGAGGCGAGGCCCTGCAAGTCGAACAGGTTCGGCCGCGGCCCGATGATCGAGACCAGGCTCATGACCAGTTCTTCGCGGATCGGATCGATCGGCGGGTTGGTAACCTGCGCAAAGTTCTGCTTGAAGTAGGTGAACAGCGGCTTCGGCCGGTCCGATAGCGCCGAGATCGGCGTGTCATTGCCCATCGAGCCCGCGGCCTCTTCGCCGGTCGAAGCCATCGGCGTCATCAGGATGCTGACGTCTTCCTGCGAATAGCCGAACGCCTGCTGCCGATCGAGCAGCTGCAGATTGGAGCGCATGCCCTTGCTCGACGCGTCGGGCAATTCCTCGAGCTGGATCTGGGTGCGATGCAGCCAGTCGCGGTACGGATGGCTCTTGGCCAGCGTCGCCTTGATCTCGTCGTCCGGAATCAAACGGCCCTGTTCGAGGTCGACCAGCAGCATCTTGCCGGGCTGCAGCCGCCACTTGGTGATGATCTGATCCTCGGGGATCTTCAGCACGCCCATTTCGGACGCCATCACGATGCGGTCGTCCTTGGTGACGAGATAGCGCGCCGGCCGCAGGCCGTTACGGTCGAGCGTGGCGCCGATCTGGCGGCCGTCGGTGAAGGCGATCGCGGCGGGGCCGTCCCACGGCTCCATCATCGCGGCGTGATATTCGTAGAACGAGCGGCGCGTCTCATCCATCAGGGGATTGCCGGCCCAGGCTTCCGGAATCATCATCATTACGGCGTGCGGCAGCGAGTAGCCGCCCTGCACCAGGAATTCGAGGCCGTTGTCGAAACAGGCGGTATCGGACTGGCCCTCGTAGGAAATCGGCCACAGCCGGCTGATGTCCTTGCCGTACAGTTCCGAATGCACCGAGGCTTGACGCGCCGCCATCCAGTTGACGTTGCCGCGCAGCGTGTTGATTTCGCCGTTATGGGCGACCATCCGGTAGGGATGCGCCAGCGACCAGGCCGGGAAGGTGTTGGTGGAGAAGCGTTGGTGCACCAGCGCCAGCGCGCTCTCGAAATCCGCTTCGTGCAGATCGGGATAATACTTGCCGAGCTGGTCGGCGAGGAACATGCCCTTATAGATCACGGTCCGGCACGACATCGAAACCGGGTAATAGCCGGCGAGGCCGCGGTCGCGGCGCTGATAGATCGCCTGCGAGATCGACTTGCGCAGGATATACAGCCGGCGTTCGAAATCATCCTCGGTCTTGGTGGCGCCGTTGCGGCCGATGAACACCTGCATGCAGGCGGGTTCGGTCGGCTTGACGGTTTCGCCGAGCGAGGAATTGTCGGTCGGCACGTCGCGCCAGCCGAGCAGCAGCAGGCCTTCTTCCTTGATCTGTTCGGCGATGATGCTCTGGATCACTTTGCGCCACGCCGTCTCCTTCGGCATGAACAGCGCGCCGATGGCATATTCGCCGGGCTTCGGCAGCTTGAAGCCGATCTCGGTGGCCTTGCGCTTGAAGAACGCGTGCGGAATCTGCACCAGGATGCCGGCGCCGTCGCCGGCGCGCGGGTCGGCACCAACAGCGCCGCGATGTTCGAGGTTGCAGAGAATGTTGATCGCGTCATCGACGATCTGATGCGACTTGCGGCCCTTGATGTTGGCGATGAAGCCGACGCCGCAGGAATCTTTTTCGAGGCTGGGATCGTAAAGTCCCTCGGCCGGCGGACGCCAGCTGAACTCGCGCGGAGGTTCGGTATGCCAAGGCTCTTGATACGAGGCGTCGTCCGGTTTCGAGATAGCGGTCGCCGACAGCGTTTCTGCCACGATGTTTTCGCGCTCGAATTCCGACCCGCTCATCTCAGTCCTCTCAATCAGGTCAAGGGCCCAACCGCCACCGGCGCACCTTGGGCGCTTGCGGCACCCCACCGGGCCACCGCTCGTCCGCCGCGAGCCGCAATTTCCTAAATTCAGGCCTGGGCGTTCAACGTCCCTGAGGAACGGCCTTGCCTGCACTTCCTGGAGCTCGAAGCCGCCAGGCTTTCGTTGCAATCCCTGTGCCGGGAAAGCCCCGCAATTGAGACAGTGATACTGTCCTAACTCCGACCATGCCAAATTTTTCTCTATCACACAAGCACATGAAAGTCCCCGCCCGCATAGCTGATCCGTGCTTGTAGAGGTCAAAACACACTGCCTGGGGCCGCCGAAACTTACTGCCCCGGATTTGAGGCAAACGCGCCGCGATCCGGCCCAAGGACTGCCGGATTTCACAAGGAAATTCGGTTCCGGGACAGCCGGGCAAGAGAGCGAACACGCTCCGGGCAGGGGCTAACAGGAGCGATGGATGATGAAGTTCTTCACAGGATGGTTTTTGGCGGCCGGGCTTACGCTCGCCACAACGGCCGCGCAGGCGCAGGTACCGGCGCCTTACGAGGCCGGACGCTCGCCATACTATCCGGTATCCGATATTGGCGGCCCCTATGTGGGCGGCCCCTATGCGCCGCCGCCGCGGGAATATCCCGGGCTGCGCTACGGGCAGGGGCCGATGCTGCTGCCGCCGACCGAGGTCTATACGGTGGTGCGCGAGAGCGGGTTTTCGCCGCTCGGCATCCCGCAGCAACGCGGCTTCGTCTACACGATTTCGGTGATCGACCGCGGCGGCGACGACGGCCGCCTGATCATCGACGCGCGCACCGGCCGGATCATCCGCTTCATACC
>JACDAG010000550.1 GCA_013695565.1 Bradyrhizobium sp. | reverse complement strand
GCCAAGATCGGCGCACGCACCGATTACGGAACGCCGCAGCAATTTTCCGATTTCACCGAGGCCGAAACGACGAAGTTCGCCGCCATCATCAAGCAGGAAGGCCTGCAGATGGACGCTGGTTGAGGGCAAACAATCGTGTCCCGGACGCGGTGCAGCGTCCGTCCTCGCGGTCCACCGCGTCCGGGACCTACGCTTTTCTTCCGCAAGCAAGCACGACCCCCGGATCAGAGCGTACTACGCCACAAGCGTGGCACAACAGCGCAGCATCAATGCGGCCCGGGATCAGGGTCTCGCTTCAAGCCCCGCCGTTCGCAACAGTGCATCACACGGCTTTGCCACCGGTTCCTTGCTCGATCCAGCCGCGGCGTCGATGCAGTAGTTCAAACGTCCGCTAGCCAGCCTTGTATGGAGGCATAACGAACCAGCTCGGCTCGAGTCTTGAGGCCAAGTTTTTCCAAACCGCGGGCCTTATAGGTTTCCACGGATTTCTCGCTGACATCGAGCTGAGCTCCAATCTCCTTATTGGTGAAGCCCTTCGCCGCCAAACTTAATACCATCGATTCCCGGCCTGTTATCTCGGCCTTCGCTGCCTTTCTCGACAACAAGTCGTGGGGTACGGAATTCGAACTCGGCACCACCAGGCGGGCGATTATCGGGTCCAAATATATTCCACCGACAAGTACCGAGCGAATCGCCTGAACTAAATTCTCGGCCGCCGAGCGTTTCAATACGTAGGCTCGGACGCCGCTATCCATTGCCTGCCTGACGAACACGCCATCTTCATAAAGCGTCATTATCATGACCCGAACCGACGGACATTCGTCAGCGAGCCGGCGAGCGAGCAAGATGCCGTTGAGCTGAGGCATCGAGATATCGAGCACTGCAACATCAGGCTTCACCTCACTGATGAGACGTAACGCGTCAAAGCCGTGCGTAGCCTCGCCTACCAGCTCGAAATCCTCTTGCGCAGCGATCAACGAACGTAAGCCGGCGAGCACGATGGGATGATCGTCACAAAGGACGATTCGGGCTTTTGCAGACATCGGTTAACTCACTCTATCGAGTGGGATACGAGCAAAGACGGAAGTCCCCGCATCCGGTGATGATTCTATTACGAGATCGCCACCCATTAGCGACAATCGTTCTCGCATACCGGCGAGGCCCAGCCCGCCATGATCGTGCTGATCGGCTGTATCCGGCGCATTCCTGAAGCCGGGTCCATCATCCTCGATCGTCAGTTGCAGCACGCCATCGACCCGGTCGATCACAACGCTGGCATGGCTCGCGCTCGCGGCGTGTTTAGCGATGTTGGTCAACCCCTCCTGAATGATGCGATAAATCGCGGTACGTGTTTCATCGGGAAGTTCATCGAGCCGACTATAGCCACAATGAAAATCGGCGGCGATCCCGAACCGCTCACCCCATTCGAAAACGTAGTTTGCAACCGCGCTGGCCAGACCCAATTCATCGATGGAAGCTGGCCGAAGCTCCTTGGCGACGTGATGCAGGGATCGTCCCATATGTTGCAATTTTCCGAGCAAATCGCGAAGCTGTTCGCGGCCAGCGTCGCTAAGCATTTTATCAATTTCTTTCAGCCCCATCATGATCGCGGCGAGGTTTTGACCGGTCTCGTCGTGAAGCTCGCGGGCCAGCCGCAACCTCTCGCCTTCCTGAGCCTGAATGAATCTGCGACGGAGCTTGTCGCTTTCCGTAAGCGCCGCCATCAACTTCTGCTCTGAAAGCAATCGGTCGCTGATGTCGATGATGGTAACCATGATGAAGCTACCACTAGACGTCGCGATCGGATTGAGGGCGATCTCGATCGGAAATTCGCGGCCATCCTTGCGGTGACCGAACAGCTCGCGGCCTGCGCCCTTCAAGGGAGTCGGCAACTCAGGGCGAGGCGAATTCGTTCCCGCGCAACCGTCCCGGAACCAGCGTTCCCACGGGCTGACCAATAAGCTCGTCATGCAGATAGCCGAAATAGTGCTCGATCCGCACATTGGCCATGACAATTTGGCCGGTGTCATCCAGGACCAACACCCCGTTGGGGTTATGCTCAAACAGAATCCGAAACTCCTCACGGGTCGGCTCGCGATCGATGCCCATCTCGCCAACGGCCTTCGAAATCTGACCACCGATGTAAAACGTCAGGACCATGGTGAAGGCGAAAACCGATCCGGCCACCCCCGTGTATGCCATCAACGCCCGTACCCGCGGCGCTTCAAGTTCGTTGCGTGGCACCGCCACCGAAACGATCCAGCCAGTCCGCGCGGACCGTTGCCACACCCAGCTGTATGCGACGCCGAAGCGGCCGACCCCACTGCCGACCCCCTCCATCGTCTCCGCATCCGCAGTGATTTCGTTGTGCGATTTGGTTCCAACCACTTCGTCCTGGCGTTCGGAGCGAGCGATGACGTTGGTTTCACGATCGACTACAGAGACAATCCATTGCGATGGGGTGGCAGCATTGCTCACTGCATCTGCAAATATGCTGGCCGGCACCCCGGCGGAAAGGTAATAAACAATGAGGCCATCTCTGACGATTGGTATGCCAACGTTGATAATGAATCTCTTGGAAATTGGACCGTAATAGACATTCGATATCGTCGGCTTTACGCCGCGGATGCTCTCCTGTCTTGCATCGGATGCTTCCTTGGGAATATCGCGAGGGAGCGTGTCGCCCTTGGCGATCGACGTGTTGACAATTTGCTGGCCGTTCTTCGCATCGGCCAGCACAATCTGCACATCGAGTTGCTTCGCTACGTCGGTGACCTGCTGACGGAACGCCTGGAAGTCATCCACCTGAAGAAAACGCGAACTTGCCAGAGCGCTGAGCATCGCGATTCCAGTATCAATCTCGCGGTCGATATCCGCCAGCGTCTGCCTGACCTTCGATTGTGCTTTTCGCTCGATCTGTTCCTGCTCTGAAACTGCGGAACGCGACACTATCCACCCGCCGAGGACAACGGCCGGGACCAGAATAATGGCCATGAGTGCGGTCAACCGGGCCTGTACAGAACGGCGTGGGGACCTCTTTGCGACCGGTAGGGACTGCAACGGTAAAATCCATTTTCATAGCAAATGAAGCCGCGACTCAAGGCCTACAAGTTCTATTTTGTCGTGATCCGGCTATGTCGCCGCCAGCGAAGCTAGCTGCAGCATCGTAACGCAAAACGACGGAAAGCCCCAGCCCATCAGACCCGCGGTCGCTCGTTGGCGCTCAGGTGTGGAGGCCCGCGCCAAGCCAGCCATACAAATCGAATTTAACCAATTGCCGAACACGTAAGGGAATCCCTGACAGAACAGGAAATCCCTGACGGAAGCCTGGTCTCATTTGTTGTTACTCATTGTTATTCAAGCCAAGCCGGCGGGATGCTGCATTTTCCGAGCATAACAAAGGCATTAACTGGTTGATTGTGTTCAAAAATATATGGCAAAGCTTTTTAGCGCCTCAGCGCGATTTCTTTCATTTAGCGGTACGGTGAACAGGAAGAGCGGCGGTCATTTCAGCCTTGTTGCGTACGCATTGTCCAGGCTGGGGCGTGTACCTGCCTACAAGGCTTTCCTGTGTGCTATTCTTTTCATCCGCCATCAGCGCGCCCTGGCGACTTTGTTGCAGTCGAAGCGAGGGAGCAAACTACAGAAATTTATAGAAGCTCGCCCTGAAGTCAGAGAGATGGTGCTTACCCCTTATCTGGCTGCAAACTGGAATGTACCGGACAGACTGGCCCGGATCGTTGACCACTGCGAAACGGTAGAAACAATCGGCGGGATTGTGGATTTCCCGCCCGACCAGACCATCGATGTCCTCCGGTTAAACGCCATCGATCCGCGCTATCGCATAACCCTCTGTCAGGCGCGCTGGCTTCTGCCGGATGGGCAACTGATCCTCAGCCTCTGGGATGACATCCATCGAATCTTCCATATCGCATTCTGCCTATCCAGCCGGGAAGGCAAGCTGGTTGCTTATGTTGGAGGCATCCAGGGTCGCACCGACAGCTATTCCAGATCTGAAAACGACGGACTCGAATTCGACCTCCTTGAACGCTATCGTCATTTCACCAAGGCGGCCTCGGGCCTGCGGCCCCGTGATTTCCTCGTTGAGACCTTCAAGGTGTTCTGCCAGGCGCTGGGTGTGGCTGAGATTCGCGCGGTGTCGGACAGCAACCGTCGGCCAGCCATCGCCGAGATCAAACTGTCCTATGACGAAATCTGGCGTGAACGCGGCGGCAGTTATGCCGGCCACGGGTTCTTCATTCTTCCGACCACGGCAAGCCGCCGCGCTGATGAAGACATCCCGGCAAAGAAAAAAGCCATGTATCGCAAGCGTTATGCGATGATGAGCATCGTTGAGGCAGAACTGGTCCAGGAACTCAGAATGCCAGCCCGGCATATTCGGGACCAGGTGGGGATGAACGAATTGCAACCGCGGCTCCAAATCGAACAGCTGAGCGGCACTACAAAATCACCGGGATAGACTGCGGAACCAGGATTTTGCATTTTGCAATCCACGCAGAAGATAGTTCAAAATTGCGCTTATCGGGTACGGAGTTCCGGATGAGACCCATGACAATTGTGCGCCGGCTCAATCGCGTGGCGAGTGTCTACCGCGACACGGGTGTGGGTGGTATTTCATCGCGGCTGCTGCGTCGGATCCGAAGCTTCGCCGGTCGAGATGATCCCCAACATGCCCGTTGGCTTCAGCAAAAGCAGGCGGCGGACGCAGCTTTCGACGCCGCGAACGGGACGCAAACCGGGGGCATTCAGGAGATTTTCGACCTAAACGTCGTCGGAGAAAATGCGCGCCACGGCTTGAGCCACATCGCTTCAGATCCTGACGAGTTCTCCCGAATGATGACCCAGCTGGATCTTGATCTCAGCACCGTCACCTTCATCGATCTGGGCTCCGGAAAAGGCCGGGCACTCATGCTCGCGACTGCATTTCCTTTTCGTCGCATTGTCGGAGTCGAATTCGCGCGCGAACTCCACGAGACGGCCGAGGCAAACTTCAGGGCTCTGGCGACCGGCGCATCATCGAATGCTGGCAGGGTTGAACTTGTTTGCGGGGATGCCGCGACTTATGCGCTTCCGATAGAGCCCCTTATTATTTATCTATTTAATCCGTTCGGGTCAGCCGTTGTCCGTCGGGTGGCTGAAAACGCTATCGCTTCATGGCGGGGAGCTCCCCGCCCTGTTTGCATCCTCTACATGAACCCGCTCCACCTCACAGACTTTATCGAGGCAGGCTGGCAGCTTCGAGACCACAGATTTGGCTACGCGCACCTCGTGCCGGCGCAGGGTTAGTTGAGCAAATCGCTCTCACTCCCCCAAATCGTGAACACGCTTCGGTCGCAAGGCTGGATATTGCTTCTCGTACCCAGGACGCAACACAGCACGGGTGCCGCGAGCCGAGGCCCATTCCTGGGTCGATTCAATTCCGACCTCGTCATGCTCCGGCATGAGAAAAACCCCGCGGCTCGCCCGCGGGGTTTTGGTTTGATCAGGCTTTCGCCGCTCAGTGCGCCAGGATCGCCAGCAGCAGCAGGGCCACGATGTTGGTGATCTTGATCATCGGGTTGACGGCGGGACCCGCCGTATCCTTGTAGGGAGCGCCGACGGTGTCACCG
>JACDAG010000530.1 GCA_013695565.1 Bradyrhizobium sp. | reverse complement strand
CGCCCACCGCGCAGAGGAGCGGCGCCGAGGCGTCCGCGCGCCCGCAAACGGCCGCGCCCGCGCCCGAGGCGCAGTCCGCCCCGGCGCTGCGGATCACCAGCTTTGCGCAGCTCGTGGCCCTGGCCGGCGAAAAACGCGATCTTCAGACCAGGGCGGCGCTGGAAGCCGATTTGCGCCTGGTGCGCATGGAGGACGGGCGGCTGGAAGTAGCCCTCGAGCGCCATGCGGCGCGGGCGCTGGTCAGCGATCTCTCCCGCAAGCTGGAACAATGGACCGGCCGGCGCTGGACCGTGATCGTCTCCAACGAGGCCGGGCAGCCGACACTGCGTTCGCAGAACGAGCATGCGAAGAATGAACATGCGCGGGTCGCGGAAGCCGATCCGCGGGTGCAGGAAGTGCTGGCGCGATTTCCCGGCGCCAAGGTCGTCGAGGTGCGCAAGCTTGCCGCCGAGCCGCCGGAGACCGATGCGATCGGTGAAGACCCCAGCGAGATTTCCGACAGCGACGACGATTGACCTCTAGAGAACGCACGCAGGGAAAGCTGCGAGGAAAACCGCAAGGAAAACCGCAAGGAAAACGAAATGGCTGATTTTCTCGGCATGATGAAGCAGGCGGCGCAGCTGCAATCCAAGATGCAGGCGATGCAGGAAGAACTCGGCAATGTCGAGGTCGAGGGCATTTCCGGCGGCGGCATGGTCGCCGTGCGCATGACCGCGAAGATGGAAGTGAAAGCCGTCAAGATCGACCCGTCGCTGATGAAGGCGGAAGACCGCGAAATCCTCGAGGACCTGCTGGTGACCGCGCATAATGACGCCCGGCGCAAGGCGGAAATCGCGATGCAGGAAAAGATGCAGGCGCTGACCGGCGGTCTCGGCCTGCCGCCGGGACTTGGTCTTACCTGATCGTGAACAGATCAGCCCAAGGTCAGGAAGTTTTTGTGATGCCTGTTCGGCGAACGCCGACGAAAATCAAGATCGCAAAGCCAGCCAGCAAGGAAATGAACCTTATCCAGTCATCCAAATACCACCAGTAGCTCCAGTATCCCCAGGATACGGTCAAAATGCCACCTAGTATCAAACCTGTTCCGATAGCTTGAAACGCGAGATACGCACCGATGAAGATTGCAGCAACGCCTAGTGGCGTGGATACGATCACCAGAATTCTAGCGAATTCCTTTGCTGCATCGGCGTAGGCTTTTTGCCGCTCTTGCTGCTGGGCCTGGTATTCTTTCCTTTCGTCGACCGTGGCATTTGGTGGGAGCTGTACGATCGAGTATTCCCGCTTTGGCGCGGAATGAAATGTGGAAACACCGTAGTGAATCAGCAAAGGAAATATGATGGCTATGCCAAAGCCGATCGCAATTTGACGCGCTAACATCTGATCCCATTCATGGTCGCGCGGAGAAACCGCGTTGGACTTTGGTTATCACAACCCCTGCGAGTTTCAATCATCTCATGGCCTCTGCGGTTGCCGGCCCCGAAATCGAACGTCTGATCCAGCTGCTGGCGCGGCTGCCCGGGCTCGGCCCACGTTCGGCGCGGCGGGCGGCACTGCATCTAATCAAGAAGCGCGAGGCGCTGATGACGCCGCTCGCCGGTGCGCTGCAGGTGGCGATCGAAAAGATTCAGGTCTGCAAGGCCTGCGGCAATATCGATACGCAAAATCCCTGCACTGTGTGTATTGACCCGCGGCGCGATCCCGCCACCATCGTCGTGGTTGCCGACGTCGCTGACTTGTGGGCGCTGGAGCGGGCCAACGCGACCAACGGTCGTTATCACGTGCTGGGTGCGACGCTGTCGCCGCTCGACGGCGTCGGCCCGCAGGATCTCACCATCGATGCGCTGGTGGCGCGGGCACATGATTCGCAGGTCAGCGAGATTATTCTGGCGTTGAATGCAACGGTTGATGGCCAGACCACGGCGCATTACATCACGGATCTGCTGCAAGAGGCCAATGTCAAAGTGACCCGGCTGGCCCATGGCGTGCCGGTCGGCGGCGAGCTTGATTATCTCGATGAAGGTACGCTATCGGCTGCGATGCGACAGCGAACGCTATTCTAACGAAAACACAACGGAACTTATCGACATGACGAAACCACGATTCGGCAAACGCCTTTGTATTGCGGCCATCATGGCGGCGGCCATGGCCGCGCCTTCCGCATGGGCACAGCAGGCGGAACCTGCGCCGAAGCCCGGCAAGCTGATCAATGCCGGCGACGTGCTGTCGGGGGAACTCAACGCCATGAAGGTCCGTGGCGGCAAGAAAGGCAAGCGCGTCTCGACCTATCAGCTCACCAGCGAGCCGCGGCGATTGCCGCCGCCGAACGGGCTCTGCAATCTGGAGACCGGTCCGGAGACGTTCCAGCTCATCACTTCGAGCGACGCACAGGCCGCGCAATTGAAGAATTTCATCGGCAAGGAAATTTCAGTGAAGGTCGATGAAGTCGCCTGCGCGCAGGATGCCGGGCAGATGAGCGAAGCCGTGATCACGAAGTGGAGCGTGGTGACGAAGCATTGAATGCTCGTCACGACCTAAGGTGTCATCGCCCGGCTTGACCGGGCGACCCAGTACGCCGAGGCCTACCGGTTCAATAATTGGCGTCTCTGGAATACTGGGTCCCCCGCTTTCGCGGAGGACGACGACTGAGTTTGATGACGCGGCATTCAACGCCTGCAACTAAACCTTCACCGGCCCCAGTTCATCGAAATGCCCGCGCCGCTGCAGCCACGCCAGCAGGATCAGGCTCGGCACCGCGACCCCGACGGAGACCACGAAGAACAGCGGCCAGCCCGTTGCGGTCGCCACATAGCCGGCGCCCGAAGACAGATAGATGCGGCCGACCGACGCCAGCGCGGTGAGCAGCGCGTATTGCGTGGCGGTGTGCAACGGATTCTTGCATAGCGCAGAGAGATAAGCGACGAAGATCACCGTGCCGATCGCGCCGGTGAACGCTTCCACCGTGACGGCGACGGACAGCGCCCATTGCTGCGGCCCGACCAGCGCCAGCCAGGTGAAGGTGAGATTGGACACTGCCTGCAGCAGGCCGCCGCTCCACAGGCAGGTCACCAGCGAATAGCCGCGCGCAAGGAAGCCGCCGGCAAAACCGCCGACCAGGGTGGCGGCCAGGCCGAGGCCCTTCACGATGATGGCGTAGTCGTTGCGCGTAAAGCCGATGTCGATGATGAACGGTACGGTCATCGCGCCGGCGAAGGCGTCGGTGAATTTGAACAGCATCACGAATACCAGCACGACGATGGCATCGCGCTGGGTCAGGAACTCGCTGAAAGAGCCTATCGCAGCCTCGACGATGCGGCTGACCGAAGGCTTTCCACCGGCTGCGGCGTCGGCAATCCGGGACTGCTCCGGCTCCCGCGCGCACAGCACCGTGACGATGCCGATCAGCACCAGTGCCGCCATCGCGGCGAAACTCGCCATCCAGGCGTCGAGCCGGCTCAGCCCGGCATACTCGAAGCCGGTGACGAGAAACAGCGCACCGGCCGTGGACGCCACCATGCCGACACGATAGGCTGCCACATAGGACGCCATGCCTGCGGCCTGTTCGTTCTCCACGAGGCTTTCGACCCTGAACGCATCGACCACGATGTCCTGCGTTGCCGACGCCGTGGCGACCAAGAGGGCGCCGAGCGCCACGTAGAACGGCGAGCGCGCGGGATCGGTCAGCGCCAGTCCGAGGATCGCGGCCATCAGCAATAGTTGGGTGAACACCAGCCAGCCGCGCCGCCGCCCGAGCCCGCGCGTCAGCAGCGGAATGTTGAGTCCATCCACCAATGGCGCCCACAGGAACTTGAGCGTGTAGGGCGTACCGACCAGGGTGAACAGTCCGATGGTGCCGAGGCTGACGCCGTTCTCGCTGACCCACACCAACAGCGTCGATCCCGACAGTGCCAGCGGCAGCCCGGAGGAAAACCCGAGCATCATCACGATCAGCACGCGCGGCTGCAGATATACCATCCACGCATCGCGCCAGGAGGCGCGGGGTGCTGGTCGATCGGGTGCTTGGGGCTGGTTGTCCGGCGTTGAGATCATCCCGCAGTGCTAGCAGATTCGGCCGCCGAGAATGATACTGTCATCGCCTGGCAGATCGCCCCCAGCTGTCATCGTCCGCGAAGGCGGACGATCCAGTAATCCGTGAAGCTTGAGTTCATCAACAATTTCCTCGCGCTGCTGGATACCCCGCCTTCGCGGGGTATGACGGAGGAGAGGGTATGGTGCGAAGACACTCAAACGCCGGCTATGCTTGGATACAGATCGCCCCCAGCTGTCACGTCCGCGAAGGCGGACGATCCAGTAGTCCGTGAAGCTTGAGTCATCAACAATTTCTTCGCGCTGCTGGATACCCCGCCTTCGCGGGGTATGACGGAGGAGAGGGTATGGTGCGAAGACACTCAAACGTCGGCTATGCTC
>JACDAG010000519.1 GCA_013695565.1 Bradyrhizobium sp. | reverse complement strand
AGACCGTCCTGCCAGATGCAGGTCGTGCCATCGCTGGAAACACCGTGCTCGTGCCATGTGCCGTTAGGCGTCAGCACAAAGTCGTTGGCCCCGAGCGTGAGCTTGTGGCCATCGACGATGGTGTAGGCGCCCTCGCCTTCCATGATGAAGCGCAGCGCGGAGGCCGAATGCGCATGGGCTGACGCCACTTCCCCCGGATGCATCACCTGCAAACCGGAATACAGCCAGCCGACGGCGGCCGCCTGCTCGCGGCGTCCGGGATTGTTCAGATAGATGACGCGCCGGCCCGCCTTTTCGGGAGACACCAGTTCGACCGACCGCAGCACATGCCGGCGCAAATCCTCATAGCGCCAGAGCACGGGGACGGACGAAGATTTGGGCTGCCAGGGCTCGATTTTGTTGGCGACCGTCCACAACGCACCCGCGTCGAGATTTTCCAGCTCGTCGTAATAGGCGAGCAATTCCGGGGTGTCCTCGACATTGGCGCGCCCGGCGACATCTTCCCGGTGGTTTTCGCGGCGTCCTGTTGACATTTCGCTCTCCCGATATTGCCGAATAATATAAAATAATATAGATAGACGCTGCAAGACTAAATTTTCGAAAGAACTGCATTTTGTCGTCGATAGCGTCGACAAGGTGGGAAGGATCGACGACGTGGCAACCACGGCAGGAGGGCGGCGGATCGCCAGCGAGGGAGCCGGCGAACCGGCGACGCTGGGCGAAGCGGCGTACCAGCATTTGCGCACCGATATTGTCGCCGGCGCCCTGGAAGCGGGAAAGCCGTTGAGGCTGGAGGCGCTGCGCCAGCGCTATGGGTTCAGCTTTTCACCGCTTCGCGAAGCGCTGATGCGGCTGCAATCCGAGCGTCTCGTGCTGTCGACGGCACTGCGCGGCTTTTCCGTAGCCCCCTTGTCGCGCGATGAAATGAACGACGCGACCGAGACCCGCATCCTGATCGAATCCGAAGCGCTGCGCCGGTCGATGCGCGACGGCGACGATGATTGGGAAGCCGCGATCGTGGCCGCCTTCCATGCGCTCAGCCTGCAGGTTGAACGGCAGTCCCGGATCTCCGACGAAGTAGACGCCGTCGACATGCACGCGATGGACGAGCGACACTATCAATTCCATCGCTCCCTGATCGCCCATTGCGGATCGCCGCGGCTGCTCGACCTGGCAGACCAGCTCTATGTCGAAACCCAGCGCTACCGGCTGCCATGCCTGGTCGGCAGGGTGGCGGGGACACAGGCGCGCGACGTCGCCGCCGAACATCAGCAAATCATGGACGCCACGCTACGCCGCAGCGAAGACGCCGTTCGCCATCTGGCCGAGCATTACCGGCGAACGGCCGCGACCATCGAGGCTTCGATGGCATGGCCTTTGCCGGCGCAGAGCGACATCCGGCTCCCTCGATGACGCAGCGCGCTGGCGGTCGCCGCTCCGGGTGCTGACCGGGTAGCCCCGGATTGCTTCAGGCTTTAGCCATCCCGTAAAGCGATTGGAAACCAGCCTTGCGCAATGCCGGCGCCGGTTGACGGCCCGGAAAGCAATCGCCGTGCAGTTTGGCCGAAAAGGAATTGGCCAATGCTCGGTTACCTGTTCGGCTTCAACGCGCGTATCGGCCGGCTGCATTATTTCCTCGCCACGATTGGGCTGGCGATCGTGATCACCGGGATCACTTTCGCGATCGCGAGTGCGGCCTATCATGGCAATGCCAAGGCCATCCCGCTGACCGTGAAGCATATGCAATGGCCGCTGATCGGCGTTGCCGTGTTGTTTTGCCTCGCGAGCCTCACCTTGCAATCCATGCGCTTCAGGGACATCGGCTGGGATCCGGTCTGCGTCATTCCCGGATGGATCGCGCTAATGATCGTCGACTATCTGATTGCGAGCAAAATCCCCGCAATGTCGCTCGGGCCTGAACATAAAGGCACGATCGTCGGCGCGCTGACCAATCTCGGGCTGTTCCTGGCTTTGCTGTTCTGGCCCGGTAGCAACCACGAACCTGCGGTACCGACGTTCGGCGGCCGGTCCGACGCACCGCCACGCCGGCAGGAGGCAACCTCGCAGGCCGCGTCGCGGATCGCGCGGGTAGCGGGCGGAGAATTCGGCCGCAGGGCCTGACGTCTCGTTGGCTCGATCTCGTGGCCCAAGCGGCCGCAGTTCGATGTTGCGGTTCAAACCCGATATTCGGCGCCATCGATGATGTAAGGCGCGTGGCGGAAATCCCTGATCGTCGCGACCTTGTCGGCCGACCAGTCCAGCAGCATGAAATATTTCGCCCTTGAACCCGGCTGGTTCGGATCGAACACCAGGATCGCTGGATGCTTCTCGACGAAGCCAGGCACCAGGTGCCAATCGCTGACCTTCGAATAATTGCCGAAATAGCGCGACACTTCGGCCTTGCCGTTGAGGCGGGTCTTGCTGACGAGTTCAAGCCGCACGTCGTCCGCGATCATGGCGCGGATGGCGTCGAAATCCCGCGCATTGAAATGGGCGACATAGGCGCCGAGCCGCTTACGATCGACATCGGATAAGGCCGGCTGCGGCGCGTCGTCTGGCTCGTCGGCATATTTCCGCAACTGCGCGCGACCGCGAACCAGTGCGGCCTTGGCGGCGGCAAGGCTCACATCCATCACCGCGCAGATCTCCGCCAGCGAACAGCCGAGCACATCCATCAGGATCACCGATGAGCGTTGCGTCACATTGAGGCGCATGAAGGTGCGCAGACTGGCGCTGGCGATCTGGCGGCTCGCTACGGCATCGAGCTGGTCGGCCATCATGTCCACCTCCTCCGCAGAATAAAGCGCCTGCTGGCGGCTGCGCTTGCGCAGGAAATCCAGCGCGGTGTTGTGAACGATCCGGAACAGCCAGCCCTCGGGATTGCCGATCGGGCCGCT
>JACDAG010000508.1 GCA_013695565.1 Bradyrhizobium sp. | reverse complement strand
GCGCAGGCGTTACCGGCGGAACCGGATCGGGCCGCAGCGGCGTCGGTTCGCTGCCAGCGCTCTCCTTCGGTGCATCGACCTTGGCCGTCTCGGATTTAGCAGCCTCAGGCTTGTCCTCGCCCGACGGCTTTGCGGCCTCGGGCTTCTCGACGTCGCTCTTGGTGTCAACCTTGGCAGTTTTGGACGAATCCTCCTTGGCCGCCTCTTTGGCGGCCTCGTCGGTTTTCGGCGGCTCTTCGACCGCAGGCTTGCCGCGCTTGCCGAGCTTCTGCTTGGCGCCCGCTTTGCTGTCGGTCGCGGCCTGCGCCGGCGTCTGGCCATCAGCGGGCCTGGCGTCAGGGGTCTGGCCGGGCCGCCGTTTGGCATCGCGGCCGGGGCGTCCGCCCTCGCCTGGCGGCGTGATTCCGTCGGCGTCCGGCCTGGCGGCTTCTTGGGTAGGCGCGGCCGGATTTTGCCGGCGGCCGAACCGGTCGAGCTGATCGGGCTTGGCGTCCTGCTTGGCGCCCTTGGACGCATCCGTCTTCGGCTGATCCTTGCTCTGGAAGCGCGTGTCGGTCGCCCCATTCGAAATCAGGAACGAGGAGAGTACCGAGGCCATGTCGCTGCTGGTCGTATAGTGCTGGCGCAGGAAGCCCGGCAGCGACGACGCCGCCACGTTCTTCAGCAGGCCGCGCGGGCTCTTGTGGCAGGCGTTGCAGGTGCCCGAGAAAATCTGCGAAGGGGTCTTGCCGGCTTCCAGATTTTCCGCGAGCAGCGCTCCCGCCGTGAGACTGCCGACCAGAAGCGTCACCGTCGCTAAACTGAGCGCTCGGCTCAACATTCCCTGCTTCTCCAGATATGGAATCGCTTCCAGCGTCGCACAATACGGCCGGCGGCGGTCACCTTGTAGCCGATTATGCCGCGAATGGAAGCGGACTTATGACGCAACAATGTGATCCCCACATTTGAGAATATCCGCTGTGACTACAATGCAATAGCGGGCCGGCTTGATCACGATTATGATGTTGTTGGCGCACATAGGAACCTTCGCCTCCGTTGTGCGTCGGGGTAGCGGGCCGGTCGTTCCATTGGTGCTTCGATGGATCGTTTGTTGCGTTATTTCCTGGGACAGTTCGTTCGCCGCGGCACGATGACATTCACGGCCGCGAGCGGGGCCAGTTTTACCTGCGGCGATGGCACCGGCCCGCCGGTGTCGGTGCGGTTCCTGAGCCCGCGCACCGAACGGCGGATCCTCCTCAATCCCGAGCTGGCGCTCGGCGAAGCCTATATGGACGGCACGTTCGTGGTCGAGAACGGCTCGATCGCCGACGCGCTGGCGATCCTGCTCGATCAGCCCGCCATGGTGCCGCAATGGGGGCCGGGTTCAGTGGTGGCTGCGCTATCTCGCCGGGCACGCCAGCCAGTTCAATTGGCGCGGCCGGGCGCGAAACAACGTCGCCCACCATTACGATCTCGACGGACGGCTCTATTCGCTCTTCCTCGATGCCGACAAGCAATACAGTTGCGCCTATTTCGAAACGCCTGGCGCGACGCTCGACGACGCCCAGCTCGCCAAGAAGCGCCATCTCGCCGCCAAGCTGTTGATTCGGCCCGGCGACCGCGTGCTCGACATCGGCTCGGGCTGGGGCGGCCTTGGGCTTTATCTGGCCGAAATGACCGGCGCCGATGTCACCGGCATTACGCTTTCGTCCGAGCAATTGCAGATCGCCAACGCCCGCGCCGGGGAAAAGAACCTGGGCCATCAGGCAAAATTCCTGCTCAGCGACTACCGCGACATTCCCGGGCCATTCGACCGGATCGTGTCGGTCGGGATGTTCGAGCATGTCGGCGTCGGCTTCTATGAAACCTTCTTCAAGCGCTGCGCCGAGTTGCTCAGCGACGACGGTGTGATGGTGCTGCACTCGATCGGCCGCTCGACCGGGCCGGACGTGACGAGCCCCTGGATCACCAAATACATTTTCCCGGGCGGTTATATCCCCGCCGTCTCGGAGGTGGCGCCGGCGATCGAAGCCACCGGGCTCCTGGTCTGCGACATCGAAATCCTGCGGCTGCATTATGCGGAGACGCTCAAAGCCTGGCGCGAGCGCTTCATGGCGCGGCGCGAAGAGGCCGTGCGGCTCTACGACGAACGCTTCGCCCGAATGTGGGAATTTTATCTGGCGGGTTCGGAAATGTCGTTCCGGAAACAGAACCTGATGAATTTCCAGATCCAGCTCACCAAGCGCCAGGGCGTGGTGCCGGTCACGCGCGATTACATCGGGCGCGAGGAGGCGCGGCTGCGCGGGGTCGAAAAAGGAAAGCAACCGCGGCTACAACTCGCGGGCGAATAGGCCAGTCTGAAGGAGAATGTCCTAGTTTCGCAGGGTGTAGCCGGAGCCGTAAGCGATTGCGGCCGTTGCCGGGCGGGCAAGTTGCGTGCGCAAGGCGGCCAATACGTTGATATCGCAGGGCACCGCACGCGATTCCGGGCGCGACACCTGTTCCATGGTGTCGATCAGCATCGACAACCAGGCGCGCTGGTCGCCTACCGATCGCCATGTCCTGAACTGCTGACCCATCGTCTGTCCTCGGCCTATCCCGTCGCCTTTACCAACCTGAAAGCCTGAAACCCGTTCCCGAATTCCCTGGCCATTATGCCGGGCAGAAAATCCGGCGGATGTGACCTATTTCACAGAAGCCCTCGCCGGGTCGTCGTAGACCTCCGGAATGGCCCAGAAAACCCATTCATCGTTCGATCCGAAACCCGATCTCACGACCGACTACGCCTTGATCGCGACCGGCGTCGGTTCGGCCCTGATTGCGTTGATCTTTCTCTTCCTGGCTTGATCAATCGCTAAGATCGCGGCCCGGACGACCTCCGCGGCCTTGGATGGGTATGCCCAAGTGGCGATAAGGTTCAGCCCGACCTAAACTATCATCGAAAATTTTAGAGAAGTCCGCCGGTACAGCCCGGGTTCGGCAAAAACCCGTCAAGCATGCCGCAACGCGAGAACCGGATTCATCCACATTTTTGAAGAACGGTGTATAGCGCCGAGCTTTTTCTTTCGCTTTGGCGAAGACCGGCGCTTTATCGCCGCCCCGCATCCGACAAACTTGCAAGAACACTCCTGACGATGGCGCCAACTGATTCGAACGTCCTGAAACTCGCCCCCGACGCGGGAACTCCTGCCTATCGGAGTGCGCCGCACAACATCGAGGCGGAACAGAGCCTGCTGGGCGCGATCCTGGTCAATAACGACGCGTTCTACCGGGTTTCGGACTTCCTCGAGCCGAAGCACTTCTTCGAGCCCATCCATCAGGCGATTTACGAGACCGCCAGCAGCCTGATCCGGATGGGCAAGGTGGCGACCCCCGTCACCCTGAAAACCTTCCTGCCCGCCGAGACCGATATCGGCGGCATGACGGTTGGCCAGTACCTCGCACGCGTGGCGGCGGAAGCCACCACCATCATCAACGCGCAGGACTACGGCCGGACCGTCTACGACATGGCGTTGCGCCGCGATCTGATCCGGATCGGCGAGGACATGGTCAACGTCGCCTTCGACGCGCCGGTGGATTTTGCGCCGCGCGCGCAGATCGAGGACGCCGAGCGCCAGCTCTACGAGCTTGCGGAGTCCGGCCGCTACGATGGCGGTTTCCAGCGCTTCGCGCAGGCGATGAAAGTCGCGCTGGATATGGCGGCCAATGCCTATCAGCGCGACGGAAAATTGTCCGGCATCTCCACCGGCCTGCGCGATCTCGATTCCAAGATGGGCGGCCTGCAACGATCCGACTTGATCATCGTCGCCGGGCGTCCCGGCATGGGTAAAACCGCGCTGGCGACCAATATCGCCTACAACATCGCGCGCGCCCACCAGTCGGAGGTCCAGGCCGACGGCACCATGAAGTCGATCAATGGCGGCGTTGTCGGCTTCTTTTCCTGCGAAATGTCCGCCGAGCAACTCGCCACCCGTATTCTCGCCGAGCAAACCGGCATCGCGTCGAGCATGATCAGGCGTGGCGGGATCAAACAGGACGAGTTTGACCGGATTCGCGACTACACCATCGAACTCGAACATTTGCCGCTCTTTGTCGACGAAACGGGCGGCCTTTCGATCTCACAATTGACGGCGCGCGCGCGGCGGCTGAAGCGGCAGAAGGGCCTCGACATCATCGTGGTCGACTACATCCAGCTGCTGCAGGGCTCGGGCAAGCGCGGCAACGAAAACCGCGTGCAGGAAGTCACCGAGATCACCACCAGCCTGAAAGCGCTCGCCAAGGAGCTCAATATTCCCGTGGTCGCGCTGTCGCAGCTGTCACGCCAGGTCGAAAGCCGCGACGACAAGCACCCGCAATTGTCCGACTTGCGCGAATCCGGCTCGATCGAACAGGACGCCGACGTCGTGCTGTTCGTGTACCGCGAAGAATATTATCTGCAGAACAAGGAGCCCAAACCCGGTACGCCCGAGCACGAGAAATGGAAACTCGACATGGAGCTCTCTCACGGCAAGGCCGAGGTCATCATCGCCAAGCAGCGCCACGGACCAACGGGCACGGTCCAGCTGCAATTCGAGGGGCAATTCACGCGGTTTAGCGATTACGTCGAAGGGGATGGCCTGCCCTATCGTGCGCCGTAGAGCCTTTTCCGTTCCGATGAAATCGGAACGGGGCTCTACCTTTTGTTTTGACGCGTTTTCTTCACGCGAACTGGAATCCACTTCGCTTGAAAACGCTTTAGCCCGGAAAACGCTCTAGCCCGGCCCTTCTGCGCGGTTGAACCATGGCGTTCGCCCGCGTAAAATGCGGCATGAACATCGCATCCGATCCCAAATCGATCCCGTCCAGCACCCTGCTCTCGCCCGAGGCGAACCAGGCCGCCGCCCTTGCGAGCGCCACCGGCGTCCTCACCGTCGACCTCGACGCCATCGTCGCCAACTGGCGCAAGCTCGAGAAGACGGCAGTACCGGCCGAATGCGCTGGCGTGGTGAAGGCGGACGCCTATGGCTGCGGCGCCGATCAGGTCGCCCGCGCACTGGCCAATGCGGGCTGCAAGACCTTCTTCGTCGCAACACTGGAAGAAGCGCGCGTGGTCCGCGCCGCGCTGCCGGCGGTGGCGATCTATACGCTCGACGGATTCTTCCAGAATACCGGCGACGCCTACGCCAAGATCGACTGCAAGCCGGTCATCGGCGACCTCAACGAACTCGCCGAATGGGACGTGTTCTGCCGCCGTTCCGGCTGGTCCGGAGGTGCGGCGATCCATATCGACACCGGCATGAACCGGCTCGGCCTGACGGTGACCGAAGCGCAGGGCATCATTCCGCGCATTAATGCCGGCGATCACGGCATCACGCTTGTCATGAGTCACCTCGCCTCGGCTGAACTGCTCAATAACCCCCTCAACGCCAAACAGCTGACGGCCTTCCGCGAGATCGCAAGCCTGTTCTCGGGCGTGCCCGCGTCGCTGGCGAATTCGTCCGGCGTTTTCCTGGGCCCGCAGTTCCAGTTCGAACTGGTGCGACCGGGTGCGGCCGTCTACGGCATCAATCCGACACCGGAAGCCGACAATCCGATGCTGCCGGTGGTCGAATTGAAGGCGCGCATCGTACAGATCCGCAATCTCGAAAAGGGCGAGACCGTCGGTTATGGCGGCAGTTGGACCACACGGCGGCCGTCCCGGGTCGCGATCGTTTCCGCAGGCTATGCCGACGGCTATTTCCGCGCCGCCAGTTCCAATGACGGCAGCCGTGGCGCCGAGGTGGTGGTCGCCGGCAAGCGCTGCCCGATCGCAGGCCGCGTCTCGATGGACCTGATGGCGGTCGACGTCACGGATCTCGAAAAGAACGCGGTGCGGCGCGGTCACATGGTGACGCTGATCGGCGAAGGCATCACCGTCGACGAACTCGCCCATCATTTCGGTACCATCGGCTATGAGGTGCTGACCAGCCTCGGCAAGCGCTACGCGCGCGTTTACAGGGGCGGCGATGCAAAGGCCGAACCGCCGGCCCCTCCGGCCACCGAACCGGTCGCTACGCCGCCGGCACCCCCGCCGGGATTGCCGCCCGCGCTGCCATCCTGACAATTTCCGTCAGGCATGAAGATCGCGACCTTCAACATCAACAACGTCAATCGCCGCCTGCCCAATCTGTTGCGCTGGTTGCGTTCGGCAAAACCCGATGTCGTGGCGTTGCAGGAACTGAAATCGACCGACGCCGATTTTCCGGCCGCCGCGCTCGAGAAAGCCGGCTACGGCGCGGTGTGGCGCGGCCAGAAGACCTGGAACGGCGTGGCGATCCTGGCGCGCAACGCCAAGCCGGTGCTGACGCGGACCGCCCTGCCC
>JACDAG010000476.1 GCA_013695565.1 Bradyrhizobium sp. | reverse complement strand
TCAGCGAGCCGAAAAATGGATTGCTTCGCTTCGCTCGCAATGACGCGGAGAGAACGGCTCCACGCATCGTGTGCTATTCTGCGCGGGACGCCGGATATCGCCACGCATCCGCCCTGCCACTCAACGGAGCCTTGCAATTGACCTCCGCCACCCTCCCTCCCCTCAATCGCCTTCGCCAGCAATGGCGCGAGAAGCGCCCGACCTTCGGCGCGATTGCGACCATCCCCTCGATCCAGACCGTGCAGATCATGGCCCGTTCCGGCATCGACTGGATCATCGTCGACCTCGAACACGGCCCGATCGATCTCGGCTCCGCGCATGCGATGATCACGGCAACATCAGGTACGCCCTGCGTGCCGATGGTACGGATTGCCGCCAACGAGCCGCACCTTGCGAAGGCGCCGATGGATATCGGCGCGCTCGGAATCAATTTTCCGATGATCTGCAGCGCGGCGGATGCCGAAAAGGCCGTGCGCAGCGTGCGCTATCCACCGAAGGGCGACCGGCTATGGGGGCCGTTTCATGCGCCATTCCGATGGGGCGTGTCGATGACGGAGTATATGGCGACCGCGGACGATGACATATCGAAGCGGTCAATCGCATCGATGAGATCATGGCGACGCCGGGCATCGACCTTGCCGTGATCGGGCCTGGCGATCTCGCCACATCGATCAACAAGCGCGGCCTTCCCGATGATCCCGAGGTACAGGCTCTGATGAAGCGCGCCGAGGAAGGCATCCTCAAAAGCGGCGTGCCGATCGGCGGCGTCGCACGATCAGCCGAGCAGGCCAACAGCATGATCGATCGCGGCTATGTCGCGCTGGCGCTCGGCTTCGACTGGTCGCTGTTTCAGCGCGGCATCGCCGCGAGTTTTGAAGGGATCAAACGCTAGCCGGGTTTGCGTGCAACGGTGGCGCTGCTAGGCTGTCCTGACAGGGAGAACAAAATCATGCTGAAGAAAATTCTGCTCGGACTGACGGTCATTGCCTTCGCGGGCGCCGGTGTCGCGATTGCCCAGCAAAGCGGCATCAAGCGCACCCCGCTGCAAAAACTCGATTTCCCGCCCGGCTTCAACACCGTCACCGCGATCGCGGAAGTGCCTGCGGGTGGAGCTGCCGGACGTCATACCCATCCCGGCGCCGAAACCGGCTATGTGCTCGAAGGCGAGCTTGAGCTCATCATCGACGGCCAGCCGCCGGTGAAGATCAGGGCCGGCGAATCCTACCAGATCCCGGAAGGCGCCGTTCACGACGCCAAGGCCGGCGACAAGCCCTTCAAAGTGCTCGGGGTTTACGTCGTCAAGGCGGGCGAGCCACTGGCCAAACCGGCACCATAAGATTGTAGCGTTTTCCAGCGAAGTGGGACCCGGTTCGCGACCAGAAAACGCGTCAAAATAACGATCCAGAGCCCAGTTTCGATGCAATCGAAACTGAAAGGCGCTGGCGTCAAACCGGCCGGTTCGTGCTACATCAGGGGCTGGCGGACGATTGAATCCGCCGGATTTCTGATTCTGTTGATTGCGGGAACTCGAGCGGAGCGATGCGCGGAACGGTTCGAAAAATAACATTGCCGCGCCGTCTCGTCGCTGACCTCATGCATGCGTCGATCCGCGTGCCGTTTGTCTCGCTCACGCGCCCCCTCAACATCCGCGGCCTGTCGGAGGCGCGCGCGCAGGCCGCCGAGCGGCCCGGCTGGGCCGCGATCTTCGTCAAGGCATTCGCGCTGGTCGCCAGGGAGCAACCGGCGCTGCGCACGCTGTACGTGAAATGGCCGACGCCCGCATTCTACGAGCTGCCGCGCAGTATCGCGATGGTGGCGATCGCGCGCGTCGAAGACGGCCAGGATTGCGTGCTGCCGCAAAAAGTCACCGCACCCGATGAAATGTCGCTCGGCGAAGTCGACGCGATGATCCGGCACGCCAAGGACGCACCGATCAATGAGGTGCCGGCGTTCCGGAAGATCCTGCGCACGACGCGGCTGCCGTTGCCGCTGCGCCGGCTGGCCTGGGCGATCGGCCTGAATTTCGGCCGCCAGCGCGCCAATTGGTTCGGCAGTTTCGGGGTGACTTCCGTGGCCGCCTATGGCGCCGGCCAGCTCCATGCCCTGAGCCCGGGCCCCTTCATCCTGAGCTACGGGGTGGAGAAGCCGGACCAGACGGTCGACGTCGTGCTGCGCTGGGACCACCGGATTACCGACGCTGCCCTGATGGCCAAGGCGCTGAATCGGCTGGAACAGGTGCTGAACACCGAAATCGCCGGTGAATTGCGGGCGAATCGGCAGCAAACCGAGCCAAAATCGGTCCGGGCGGTCGCGACTTAGCCGTCATTCCGGGGCAATGCGCAGCATTGAACCCGGAATCTCGAGATTCCGGGTTCGCTTCGCGCCCCGGAATGACACCTTCCGTCGTTGACAGAACGGCGCTTTCTCCCTAATACCCCGCTTGCTCGCGGGCCGTTTTCGGCCCGCGTTGCGTTTCGCGACCCGTGGTCCTCCCCAAGGCTTTTGAGGCGGACCTGTCGGCACCGGGAAGTTCCCGGCGCACAGGAGGGCGCGTTTCCTCAAAACTCAAACCAATTAAGAGGACGCGATGACTAAGCGCAGTGAGGCGAAATACAAGATCGATCGCCGTATGGGCCAGAACATCTGGGGCCGCCCCAAGAGCCCCGTGAACCGCCGTGAATACGGCCCCGGCCAGCACGGCCAGCGCCGCAAGGGCAAGCTGTCCGACTTCGGCGTCCAGCTCCGCGCCAAGCAGAAGCTGAAGGGCTACTACGCCAACATTTCCGAGCGCCAGTTCCACGGCATCTATGTCGAAGCCGGCCGGATGAAGGGCGACACCGGTGAAAACCTGATCGGCCTCCTGGAGCGTCGTCTCGACACCGTCGTCTACCGCGCCAAGTTCGTCGCCACCATGTTCGCCGCGCGCCAGTTCATCAACCACGGCCACATCAAGGTGAACGGCCGCCGCGTCAACATTTCGAGCTACAAGGTGAAGCCGGGCGACGTGATCGAGGTCAAGGAATCCTCCAGGCAGCTCACCCCGGTGCTGGAAGCCATCCAGCTCGGCGAGCGCGATGTGCCTGACTACGTCGAAGCCGATCACAGCAAGATGACGGCGAAGTTCAACCGCATCCCGGTGCTGACGGACGTGCCGTTCGCGGTGCAGATGGAGCCGCATCTGATCGTCGAATTCTATTCGCGCTGATCGGCAGGCAATTGCGAGCTATCAAAGGCCCCGGTAAAACCGGGGCCTTTCTGTTTGCGCGGCAATGTCCGCCGATGGCTGGAACGCCGGCTTGCAATTTAGGTTCGATCCACTTCGCGATGGGCTGAACGAGTGCGGGGGACAACATGCGCCTGAGCGACTGCCACAACTTCCATGATTTCCGCAAGGTGGCGCAACGACGCCTGCCCGGCCCGATCTTCAACTATATCGACGGCGCCGCCGACGACGAGACGACGCTGCGCCAGAACACCGCGAGCTTCGAGCGCTGCGATCTCGTGCCCAACGTGCTGCGCGGCGTCGAAGCCATCGACATGTCGGTGACCGTCATGGGCCAGAAACTGGCGATGCCGGTCTATTGCTCCCCGACCGCGCTGCAACGCCTGTTCCACCACACCGGCGAACGCGCGGTCGGCGCCGCGGCGGCGAAGTACGGCACGATGTTCGGCGTATCCTCGCTCGGCACGGTCAGCCTCGAGGAATTGCGCAAGGCGCACGACACGCCGCAGGTCTATCAATTCTATTTCCACCGGGATCGCGGCCTCAATCGCGTCATGATGCAGCGCGCGAAGGAAGCCGGCGTCAATGTCATGATGCTGACCGTGGACAGCATCACCGGCGGCAACCGCGAACGCGATTTGCGCACCGGATTCTCGATTCCGTTCAGGCTGACGCTCGGCGGTATGTACCAGTTCGCGATCAGGCCAATGTGGGGCATCAACTACGTCACGCATGAAAGCTTCAAACTGCCCCAGCTTGATGAGCACGTCGACATGAGCGGCGGGGCCATGTCGATCGGCCGCTATTTCACCGAAATGCTCGAACCCTCGATGAACTGGGACGACGTGGCGGACATGGTGCGGCAATGGAACGGACAATTCTGCCTGAAGGGCATCATGTCGGTGGCCGATGCCAAGCGCGCCGTTGAAATCGGCTGCACCGGCATCGTGCTGTCCAACCATGGCGGCCGGCAGCTCGACGGCTCGCGGGCGGCGTTCGATCAGCTCGCGGAAATCGTCGATGCGGTGGGCGATCGCATCGACGTCATCATGGACGGCGGCATCCAGCGTGGCACCCATGTCCTGAAAGCATTGTCGCTCGGGGCCAAAGCGGTTGGCGTCGGCCGCTTCTATCTTTATCCTCTCGCTGCGGCCGGTCAGCCCGGCGTGGAGCGCGCCCTTGGCCTGATGCGAACCGAGATCGAGCGCGGCATGAAACTGATGGGGTGCAGATCGATCGACCAGTTGTCCCGTGAAAACCTGCGCTTCAGATAATTCCTCGTCTCGCCCGTCATCCTGCAAATAACGAGAGCCAGCCAATGACCTTCTACACCCCTCCTCCGCGCGATCCCAAGGCCGCGCCCGTGCGCATCAACCTGCTGTCGGACACCCAGACCCGCCCGACGCCTGCGATGCGTGAGGCGATCGCGCGGACCGAGGTCGGCGACGAGCAGATCGGCGACGATCCAACGGTGAACCTGTTGTGCGAACGCGTCGCCGACCTGCTCGGCAAGGAAGCCGCCGTGTTCATGCCATCGGGCACCATGTGCAACGTCGCCGCGACGTTGTCCTGGTGCCGGCCCGGCGACGAAATCCTGGCCCATGTCAGCGCGCATATCATCGCCCGTGAAGGCGGCGCGCATGCCGCCCTCGGCGGTTTCCAGATCACGCCACTGCCGGGCGATGACGGACAATTCTCGCCGGAAACGTTTCGCGCAGCGCTTCACCCGCGCTCGCGCTACCAGCCGCCGCAAACCGTCGTCAGCGTCGAGCAGACCGCCAATATCGGCGGCGGCACGATCTGGAAAAAGGCCGCCCTCGACGAAGTCGCCAGCATCGCCAAGGCCAACGGGCTCGTTACCCATATGGACGGCGCGCGGCTCCTGAACGCCTGCGTCGCCACTGGCATTTCCGCGCGCGATATGGCTGCGGGGTGGGATTCGGCCTGGATCGATTTCTCCAAGGGCCTTGGCGCGCCGGTCGGCGGCGCCATCGCCGGCTCGCGCGATTTCATCGACAATGTCTGGCGCTGGAAGCAGCGGCTCGGCGGCTCGATGCGGCAGGCCGGCATCTGTGCGGCGGCCTGCGTCTATGCGCTCGACCATCACGTCGACCGCCTCGCCGACGATCACACCAATGCAAGGGCGCTGGCGCGGGGGCTGTCGCAGATCCACGGCATCGAGGTGCAGCAGCCCGAGACCAATCTGGTGTTCTTCAAGCCCGAAGGCGCCGGCGTCAGCGGCGACAAGATGATCGCGGAACTGCGCAAGCGCGGCGTGCTGCTGGCAATGATGGACGGTCGGATTCGCGCCTGCACGCATCTCGATGTGACGGCCGCGATGATCGAGGAGATGGTCGGCTTCGTGCGCGAAATCGTGCGCGGGACTTAAGCCTCCGCGCGGTATCGATTGATCCGATGGGCGGCTCGGTCAGGCCGCCACGTTGGCGAGGAAGCGATCGACCGAGAGCCGCAGCTCTGCGGCCTGCAGCGACAGGTCCTTGGCCGTGGTCAGTACCAGGTCCGCAGAACGGTTGGTATCCTCACTCGCCGCGGCCGTGCCGGCGATGCTTTGGGCGACGCTGGCCGTGCCCGCCGCCGCCTGTCCGATATTCCGGGAGATTTCACCGGTCGCCGCATTCTGCTGGCTGACGGCTTCGGCGATCGTCGCGGTGAAGCTGTCGATATCCTTCATGATGGCCGAGATGGCGCCGACATTGTCGACGGCCTGCCGGGTCGCCGATTGCACCTCGGCGATCTGCGAGGAGATTTCCTCGGTGGCCTTGGCGGTCTGGATCGCGAGCGCCTTGACTTCGGAGGCGACCACCGCAAATCCCCGTCCGGCCTCGCCGGCCCGCGCGGCCTCGATCGTCGCGTTAAGCGCCAACAAATTGGTCTGACCGGCGATGGTGCGGATGAAACCGACCACTTCGTCGATATGCTGCGCCGAGGTCGCGAGCGCGCCCATGGTGTCGTTGGCAACGCTCGCCATGCCCGACGCGCGCTGCACGATCGCCGTGGCATCGTTGATCTGGCCCTTGATCGCGTGCACGGACTCGCCGAGCTGGCTCGTTGCGGTAGCGACCGTCTGCACGTTGGTCGATGTGGCATCGGCGGTCGACGCCGTCGCAGCCGATTGCTCGCCTGCGGCACGCGCGATCGACGACAGGGTTTGTGCGGTGTCGGTCAGCTCGCCCGTCATCCGGTCGGTGTTGGATAGCACGGACGTGACGCTGGAACGGAAGGTTTCGATTTCCGCCTCGATCCGCTGACGCCGGCTGACCTGCTCCGCATGGGTCAGGTCCTTGGACGACTTCAGCATCAGCTCTTCGTCGGCACGGGCCTTCAAATTGGCCTGCATGACCGCAAGCGACTTCAGCAAGCGGCCGAGCTCGTCGCGCCGTCGCATGTTGATCTGATCGGTGAAATTGCCCGCGGCCACGCGTTCGGCGATCCGCATCGCCGCGGAAATCGGCTTGCTCATGGAGTAAGCGAAGGCGACCGCGAGCACCAATCCGATCAGCGCGGTACCGATCGCAATCCCCAGCATGGTCGTCCGCGCCTCGGCAACCGTTGCCTCCGCTTCGGTACGGTATTCAAAGCCGAAGGCGGCGACGTTTTCAACGAGGTCATCCAGTGCGGCGACGGCCTCGTCGCCCTTCTGTGCCAGATCGAATTGCGTCGGCAGTTCGGTCACCCCGCCCGGCACAGGCTTCAGGATCTTCAGCCCCTGATCCGACCACGCCCGGATTCGGCTCTCCGCCTGTTCACGCGAGGTCTTCGCATTCGGGCTTTGCACCCGCTCGCGAACGACATTCAAATCCTCAAAGATACTGCCAATCAGCTTTTCAAACCGCGCGACGGTCGCGACAGGCGCGCCTTCAATCAGGCCGCGCTGCATCATGAGGCGGGCTTCGTTGAGCGAAGCATGCGCCGAACGCGCATGATTGATCCCCATCAGCGGGCCATCGTAAAGGCGCACGACGAGATCGCCGGAGGTGGAGATGCCGCGAATGCCGTAGAACGCCAGCCCGCAGGCCAGGACGATCAGGATGCTGAATACACCGAAAATCTTGTAGCGGATCGACATCAGGAATCTCCGGTGACCTGCGAAAGCAGGACTAGTCTGTAACCTTGACCATCATCTTCATGCGCGGATGGATCGCACAGATCACCTGCACATCGCCGGATTCCTTGAACGTCACGTCGGTCGACATCCCCGGAGCCTGCGATCCCAAATTGAATTCATTGCCCTTGCTGGCCGACATGATGTTGTGGGGAATGGTGTCGTCGTTCAGGAAGGTGAGCGCCTCGCCTTTCTTGACGGTGACGCTATCGGGTCCGAACACGCGGCCCTGCTGGTGGATCATCTGGGTGCCGGCCAGCGCCCCGGCCGAGAGGCCGGCGGAGATGACGAGAACGAAAACGGCTAATCTGCGCATCGAGAAATTCCTGATCTTGTGGGCTGATTGCTTCAGCGAGGAAGCGTCGGCACCGCGGTTGGGCTGAGGTTGCTGGTCAGGGTGTTCAAGAAGACAACCAGGTCGGTCTTCTCCTGCGAGGTGAGACCGAGCGGCTTCATCAGGTCGGACCGGCTCGGCCGGTCGACGCCTCCGCGGTCATAATGCTCGATGACGGCTTCCAGCGTGGCGAGCGATCCGTCGTGCATGAAGGGTCCGCGGCGCGCGATCTCGCGCAGCCCCGGCGTCTTGAACGCGTGCTTCATCTTGATGACATTGGGCAAGAACTCGCCGCGTCCGATATCGGCACTCGGCAGGCCGACATCCTGAAAGCCATCATTGGTGAAATTCCAGCCCTCGTGGCAGGTCGCGCACATCGCTTTCGTATTGAAGACGGCAAAGCCGCGCTTGGCCTCCTCCGATATCGCCTTTTCGTTTCCTTCGATCCAGGCGTCAAACGGTGCGCGCTCGGACACGACGGTCCGCTCATAGGTGGCGATGGCCGCCGCGAGTGTCGTGGCTTTCATGCCTTCCTTGGGGAACGCCACGGCAAACAACGGCTTGTATTCCGGAATGGATTCCAGGCGAGCCATCAGCTGCTCGAGCGGCATGTTCATCTCGCCGGCAGCCTGGATCGGACCGAGCGCCTGTTCTTCGAGATTGGCCAGCCGGCCGTCCCACATGAAGACTGCGCCCCATGCGGCGTTGACGATGGTCGGCGAGCGCCGGCCCAGCTTTGCCATGCCGTGACCGACACCGACCGCGAGGCCATCGCCCCAGCCGAAGCCCGGGCTATGACAGCTCGCGCAGGATTGCGCCGAGGTCACCGAAAGGCGGGTGTCGAAATAGAGCTTCTTGCCGAGCGAAAACTTTTCCGGCGTGTAGGCATTTTCCCTGGGAAACGGGATCGTCGCCGGCCGCCGATACAGCGCCTTCATCGCGTCGATGCCGGCCGGCGCCTTCTGGCCGAGTTCGACACGTCGCGATTCGCCGACCAGTGCAGCGCCGAAGCCTGTGTTTGCAAAACCGAACAAGCCAAGCGCGGTCGCCGCGAGGACCGTTGCAATCAATCGACCATGACCAAAGCCAAGCATGCTGCACCCTTGAAGACGGCGCCGTTGGCCGGACCGAAATTATTTTTTTGCAAAGCGGCGGATTACCAAGCACACATCCTAGTCGCTGATTATTAATCAACATTCTTCGCCGGCAGCGTAGAACTACGCATGTCGCGGCGTCAGCTACGGACGCCCTTGCGCATTCATTTCAGCAACGCCTGATAGATCAGCGTCTTCAATGCAAGCTGGATGCGTCCGCGTTGCGACGGTGTCTGCACCATGAAGATCGCGAACATATCGTCCCTTGGATCGACGAAGAAGAACGTGCCGGCGACGCCGTCCCAGCGGTATTCGCCCAACGGCCATGACGTGTTCGGCGGCACCGACGTGCGCACGGCAAACCCGAGGCCGAAGCCACTGTTCGCGCCGGGGTAATAGGCATAGTCGCGCGCGATCCCGGCTTCCGCGCCGATGTGGTCGGACGTCATCAGCGCAATGGTCTCGGGCTTAAGGTAGCTTCGGCCCTCCAAAGTGCCGCCATTCAGCAGCATCTGCGCAAAACGCGCATAATCACCGACGGTGCCGACCATGCCGCCGCCGCCCGATTCCCATTTCCGCGGCTCCATCGGATTTCGAACATTGGTCACCGGACTGATCGCCCGGTCTTCCGGCATCGGTTCGGCGATCAGCGGCTGCTTTGCCGCATCGGCGACGTGAAACGCCGTCTCGCTCATCCCGAGCGGATCGAGCAACCGCGTCTTCTCGAACTGCAATAGCGACTGGCCCGACACCACCTCGATCACGCGTCCGAGCACGTCGGTAGAATGGCCGTAATCCCACTGCGTTCCCGGCTGCTCGGCCAGCGGCAGCTTTGCAATGCGCGCGGTAAATTCGGCATTGTCGACATTGCCGTTGAACAGATCGGCACCGGCGTAGAGCATCCGCACGGCATTGCCGCCGTGGTAGCCGTAAGTCAGGCCCGAGGTATGGCGCAGCAGATCCTTGATCGTGACCGGCCGCTCGAGTGGCACCTCGACCAGCGTCAGTGTGCCGTCGTCACTGCGCTCCTCGACACCGACTTTCGTGGTCGCAAAGGCCGGGATGTATTTCGAGACGGGATCATCAAGTCTCAGCTTGCCGTCCTCGACCAGCATCATCGCCGCGACCGAGGTGATCGGCTTCGACATCGAATAGAGACGGAAGATCGTGTCCGCGCTCATCGGCAATTTGGTCGCGATATCGCGGACGCCGAAATTCTCGAAATGGACCGGCTTGCCGTGCTGCTGGATCAAAAGGATCGCGCCGGGGATATTGCCCGTTGCGATTTCATTGCGGATATAGTCGCCGACGCGCGCCAGGCCTTCGCGCGAAAAACCCGCCGGCGCTGACGTCTCGGCACGCGCGGCATTCGGCGCGCCAATGACGGCGAATGCCGTCAGCGCCGCTACGACGAGGCCGCGGCGCGTCACGCTGTCAATTCTCCAGCGCTTCATAGACCAGTTGCTTGAGGGTGCGCTGGACACGCTGCCGTTCGGTGGGCGTCTGTTCCAGCACCACGAAGAACATATCCTGCTTGCGGTCGAGCACGAAATAGCATCCCGCAGCGCCGTCCCATTTCAATTCGCCCAGCGATCCCGGCGGCGGCGGCTTGGCGTTACCGGGATCGGTGCGCACGGCAAGTCCCAGCCCCATGCCAAAACCGTCACCGGGAAAATAGAAATGATCCCGCTCAACGCCGGAGCCCTTTCCGGTGTGGTCCGATGCCATCAATTCGAACGTCTTCGGGTTGAGATAGGTCTTGCCCTCGAACGTCCCGCCATTGAGCAGCATCTGCGCAAAGCGCGAGAAGTCGTGCATGGTCGACACCATGCCGCCGCTGGCGGATTCCCATTTCTGGCGAACCTCGGTCCTGTACTGGCGGCCGACCCGGAAATCGCTGTCGTTCGGCACCGGTTGCGCAAGCCGCTGCAACCGCGCCGGTTCGGTGACGAAGAAGCCGGTGTCGGTCATGCCGAGCGGGTCGAGCAGCTTTTCCTTCTCGATCTCGAGCAATGATTTTCCGGACACGATCTCCATGATCCGCGCCAGGATGTCGGTGGAATGGCCGTATTGCCAGAGCGCGCCGGGCTGGTTGTGCAGCGGCAGCCTGGCGATTCGCTCGGCGAATTCGGCAAGGTCGAAATCGCCCGCATAGATATTGGCTTCCTTGTAGGCCTTGCGCACCAGACTGTCGCCATAGAAGCCATAGGTGATCCCTGAGGTATGACGCATCAGGTCGAGAATGGTAATCGGCCGGGTCATCGGCACCAGTTCGAGCTTCTTGCTGCCGTCCTCGGCTTTCTTCTCCACGCCGACCTTCATGTTGGCGAAGGAGGGAATGTACTTCGCGACGGGATCGTCGAGCTTGATCTTGCCGTCCTGGATCAGTTCCATCGCCACGACTGATGTGATCACCTTGGTCAGCGAAGACAGCCGGAAGATGGTCTTGTCGGATATCGGCGTCTTCGTGGCCACGTCCTGCACGCCGAAGATTTGATGATAGACCGGCTTGCCGTGCTGCTGGATCAGGACATTGGCACCGGCAATCTTGCCGGTCGCCACTTCGTTCGCGAAGAACTCGCTGATCTTGCCGAGCTTGGCCTCGTTGAAACGCGCACCGGCGGGAATGTCGAAAGTGCCTTCGGCGCAGGCAAGCGGCGTCGCCCCCAGCATGGACGCGCCGCAAACGAGCGCGCGCAGCAATTGACGTGAATTCATTGGACCCCTCCCCGGAATTCGCCCGGGGAGTGTAGCGGTCGCGTATCATCAGGCACAAGGGCTGCCGAAGGCTTCCGCAGCCTCCTCATGCAGCTCGCCGCTGTCTCGGGAAAAGCAGCAAAATACGACGCGGATCAGCGAGGATGCCGACGGCAGCGCTTTCACCGTCGTGGCAACTGCAATTTTCGCGGCGACGGCAGCTGGAAATCGAAAAGCGCCGGTCGAGATCGCGGGAAACGCCACAGATTCGAGATCGTTATCGTGGCAAAGTTCGATCGCCCGACGATAACAAGAGGCGAGCTGCGCCTCTTCCCCACGGCTGCCGCCGTACCAGATTGGCCCGACGGCATGGATCACATGCCGCGCCGGAAGTAGATACCCTTTAGTGATCTTGGCGTCCCCGGTCGCGCAGCCATTCAGCGTGCGGCACTCGGCCAGCAGTTCGGGTCTGGCGGCCCGATGGAT
>JACDAG010000391.1 GCA_013695565.1 Bradyrhizobium sp. | reverse complement strand
AACCCGGGGCCGCTGCCGATGTTGTCGAATCCCGGATTGCGTTACGCTCCATCCGGGCTACGAAAGGATCAGGCCGCCTTCGCCGCGGCGCCATGGGCGTGCTTGTCGATGGCGTCGATGATTTGCGGCCACATCGGGATCGGCAGCGCGTGACCCATGCCTTCGATCATCACAAGTTTTGCGCCGGGGACCGAAGCCGCCGTATCCTTGCCGCCCTCGGGCCGCACCAGGGGATCGACGGTGCCGTGAATAACCAGCGTCGGCGCCTTCACGGCACTGAGCCGTTCCTTGCGGCTGCCGGAGGCCAGCACCGCGCGGAGCTGCCGGCCGACGCCGGCCGGATTGAGGCCGCGTTCATACGTGCGTTCGGCGCGCGAGCGGTCCTTCGCTTCGTCTTCCGGGAACGAGCCGACGCGAAGGACTTTCCAGGTTTTTGCAAAGCGCTCGAAATACTCTTCCTTGGTTGCTGGCGGCGGCGCCATCAGCATCGCTGCGGCCTCGCGGGTCGGCGGCGGCACTTTGGGATTGCCCGTCGTCGACATGATCGAAGTCAGCGAGCGCACCCGCGCCGGGAACGAGATCGCGACCTCCTGGGCGATCATGCCGCCCATCGAGGCACCGACCAGATGTGCCGACTTGATGCCGAGCACATCCATCAGGCCGACGGTGTCCTTGGCCATGTCGATCAGTTTGTAAGTCGCGGCGACCGGGATTTTCAGGAACCGCAGCTTGAGCAATTCGAGCGGCGTCAGGCGCTTGCCACCGGTCATGCGGGAGGATTTGCCGATGTCGCGGTTGTCGAAACGGATAACGCGAAAGCCGCGCGCGGCAAGCTGGCGGCAGAACTCGTCGTCCCAATGGATCATCTGGGCGCCAAGGCCCATGATCAGCAGCAGCGCTTCCGCACCGGCGTCGCCGAAGGTTTCGTAGCAAATGTCGATGCCGTTGGCGTGGGCGATCTGCGGCGGCTGATGGGCAAGCGTCACGTTGGCGGTCCTTTGGATCAGTCTTGCGATGGTACCTTGTATGGCACGGTTTACCGTATCGCAGAAGGCTTTGCAGCTCACTGTTAACCAGTCCCTTGTTTTGACGCGTTTTCCAGACGCGAACCGCTACCCACTTCGCTTGAAAACGCTATGTCGCCCGGTTGACCGGCAAGCCACAACGGTGTGGTATGGCGAATAATATCCGAGGCGTGGCAAAGCGCTCGTAATCCCATGGAGGGCGCCTATGGCCGATAAAGGCAATGATCCTGCCGCGATCTGGCAGAACATGATCGGGGAGATGGAGAAGGGGTTCAACTCCTTTGCCAACCAGGCGATGGCTTCGCCCGAATTCTCGAAAGTGATGAATCAGGTCGGCGGCGTCACCGCGGGCGCGCAAAAGCAGCTCGGCGAGATGATGGAGAAATACCTCGTCAGCATGAACCTGCCGAGCCGGGCGCAGATGGTCGGCATGGCCGAGCGCATCCAGGGCATCGAAGGCCAGCTCAACGAGATCAAGGCGATGCTGCACCAGATCCATCACAATTCGCTGGCGCCGGAAGGCGGCTATGGCGCGGCGCGGCCGCCGCGCACCAAACAACCTCCATCGGCTGACGGAGAGAAGAAATGAACGCGCCCGCGGCGGCCCTCGATCTGACATCGATCCCGGAGCGGATCCAGTCCGAGGTGCAGCGCGCGATCCAGCGCAGCATCAAGGGCGTCGAATACATATCTTCGTCGGGGCCAGTGCTCGGGTCGACTGCGAAGGACATCGTGCATGTCCGCGGCACGATGAATCTGTATCATTACCGTCCGATGTCGGACGAAATCTACCGCGTGCCGATCCTGATCGTGATGGCGACCACCAACCGCGGCTACATCCTCGACATGGTGCCTGGCCAGAGCTTCATCGAGTTTCTCTTGAAGCGCGGCTACGACGTCTACATGCTGGACTGGACCGCGCCGAAGCCGGAGGAGAAACGGTTGGGGATGGAGGATTACGTCCTCGACTTCATTCCGGATTGCGTCCGCCGCGTGCAGCAGGATTCCGGCGAAAAAGACGTCACCGTGATCGGCTATTGCTTCGGTGGCGTGCTGTCGCTGCTGTACGGCTCGATCTTCAACGACGGGCCGATGAAGAATTTGATCTGCTTCACCACGCCGATCGATTTCCGCGAGATGAAGCTGTTCTCCAATTTCTCGGACCGGCGCTATTTCGATGTCGATCGCCTCGTCGACAGCATCGGCAATGTGCCGCCGGAAATGATCCTGTCTTCGTTCGAAATGCTGCGGCCGGCGTCGCGCGCCGCCGGCCAGGTGCATTTGTGGGAGAACATCTGGAACGACGAATACGTCAAGGCCTACCGGATGATGGATCGCTGGGGCACCGACACGCTGCCGCTGGCCGGCGAGTATTTTCGCGCCATCACCAAGGACCTGATGTGGGATAACAAGCTGTTCAACGACACCATGAGTGTCGGCGGACGTGCGGCGGATATTTCCAAGATCACGGTGCCGATCCTGCATGCGGTCGCAGAGCACGATCACATCGTGCCCTATGATGC
>JACDAG010000358.1 GCA_013695565.1 Bradyrhizobium sp. | reverse complement strand
TCAAGACAGTGCAGGGGCATTACAGCAAATTGTTCGAGGGCGATCCGACCGGCTCGGCAAAGCTGCCTGACGTCAATTACGGTACCGGCCCCGACGATCCGCGGCTGCTCGACCATCTCGGCACGCTCGGCTTCAAGAAGCCGCTCATGGTGGCGACCACGTTGCGGCAATGGATGCAGGACGATTATCGCGTGCTGCGCAACGAGGCCACCAAGACCGCGTTCGTCGAATTCATCCCCGGCCTGATCGACGGTCTGGCGCATGCCGAGGACCCCGACGATGCGGTGACAGCGTTCGACCGCTTTCTCGGCGCCCTGCAGCGCGGCGGGCGGCTGATCTCGCTGTTGAGCCAGAACCGCGACCTCGTCGCACTGGTGGCGCTGATCCTCGGTGCGGCGCCGCGGCTCGGCGACATGCTGGCGCGGCAGCCGCAGATCATGGACGGGTTGATCGACCCGCGCTTCTTCGGCGCGATGCCGGACCAGAAGGAATTGTCGGCGCGGCTGGCGGCGACGCTGCAGGATGCGGCTTCCTACGAAGACTTTCTCGATCGCTTACGTCTGTTCGGCCAGGAAAGCCTGTTCCTGATCGGCACGCGCATTCTTTCAGGGACGGTATCGGCGCAGCAAGCCAGCGTCGCCTTTGCCGACGTCGCGGAAGGCATCGTGCACACCGTGCATGGCCTCGTCACCGATCAATTCGCGAGCCAATACGGCAGGATCAAGGGGCAGGAGACCGCGATCCTCGCGATGGGCCGGCTCGGGAGCCGCGAGATGACGGCGTCGTCAGACCTCGATCTGATCCTGCTGTATGATTTCGACGAGGAGGCGCCGGACTCCGACGGCGAACGCTCGCTGCACGGCGCGCAATATTTCGCGCGGCTGACCCAGCGCCTGATCTCGGCCTTCACGACGCGGACCAATTACGGCGTGCTCTACGACGTCGACATGCGGCTGCGCCCGTCCGGCCGCGCCGGCCCGGTGGCGTCGCGGATCGACGCGTTCGCCGATTATCAGGAACGCGAGGCCTGGACCTGGGAGCACATGGCGCTGACGCGGGCGCGGGTGATTTCGGCCTCGCCCGCGTTCCGCAAGAAGATCGAGGACATCATCCGCGGCGTGCTGGTGCGGCCGCGCGATCCCGCCAGCACCGGGGGTGACGTCGCCGACATGCGCAAAGCGATCGCGCTGGAAAAGGGCGAGGACGATATCTGGGATTTGAAACTCGCCGCCGGCGGCCTCGTCGATATCGATTTCATCGCGCAATATCTGCAGCTCGCTCATGCCGCGGCAAAACCCGAAATCCTCAGCGTCTCCACGCTGCAGGTGCTCGATAATTCAGCTCGATCAGGCGTGTTGCCGCAAGCCGAAGCCGAGGTGCTGCGCTCGGCGGCGCGGCTCTATCACGATTTGACGCAGATTTTGCGGCTGTGCGTGACGGGCAAATTCAACCCGGAAACGGCGGGTGAGAATCTGCAGCGCGTGATGGCGCGGGCCGGGGATACGCCTGATTTCTCGACGCTGGCGGCGAGGGTGCGGGAGACGCAGGCCGAGGTGAGAAGGGTGTTTCTGGCGTTGGTGGGTGGGGGATAAGCTGGCGGTACAATAGCCGTGGAGACGAAGCGATGGACATTCGATCGACACTGATGGAGCTATGTGAGGCCTTCAACGCCCACGACCTTGATCGCATCATGGCATTCTTTTCCGACGATTGCGTCCTGGAGATGCCGAGGGGGAGCCAGCCCTGGGGGACTCGTTTCGAGGGCAAACGGACAGTACGAGAGGCGCTGGCAACGCGCTTTGAAGGCCTGCCTGATGTCCACTACGGCAACGCCGAGCATTTTGTGGATTCGAGTGCCGAAACCGGCATCTCAAAATGGACCCTCACAGGCACCACCCGCGAGGGAATGAAGAGGGAGTTCCATGGTTGCGATTTCTACACGTTTCGCAACGGAAAGGTAATCCGCAAGGACTCGTACTGGAAAATCGTGGAGTGAGCGTGTTGTTGGCGCGCCATTGTTGAATGATTCGGGAGCAGCCGATTTGGTCTATCCGGCCCGGACCTGCCATGATCTGATGCCTCACGGACAGGCTCGCCAACAAGAGCATTTCGACCCGGGAGGTAATGCCATGCTGAAATTGTATTTCTCTCCTGGCGCGTGCTCGATGGCGGCGCATATCGTGCTTGAGGAAAGCGGCGAGAAATATCAATCGCAACAGGTCCACTTTGCCGATGCGGAGCAACGCTCGGAAGCCTACCTGAAAATCAATCCCCAGGGTCGCGTGCCGGCGTTGGTCCTCGACGACGGTGAGTCCCTGGCCGAGAACACCGCGATCCTGCCCTACCTCGGCAAACGATTTGGACTTTGGCCGACAGACCCGATCACGGAAGCGAGGATTCTCTCGCTCATCGGCTTTCTGGCAGCCAGCGTTCATCCTTCGGTCGCCCATATGTGGCGGCCTGAGCGCTACGCTGCCGACGCTGCCGTGTTTCCTCAGATACAGGAGGCGGGTCGCAAGACGTTCGATGGGTATCTCGAACAGATCGACGCCAAGCTGGCGGGGCGGCAATGGTTCTCGGATCAATATTCAGTCGCCGATCCGTACCTGCTGGTTTTCTATCCCTGGGGGCTTCGCCGGGGTTACCCGATGCAGGAGCTGAAGAGCTTTACGGCTTTCAAGGACAGGATGCTGCAGCGTCTTGCCGTGCAGAACATCCTTGCGAGAGAGAAGATCAATTTGGAGCGCGAGGCGTAGGCGGGTTCTTTTTAACCCGCCATCTCGCCGGGGTGGACTGGTCGGCGGATTACGCCTTCGGCTTAAATCCGCCCTACGCTCCGCCCCCTACAACGCCCGCGCCGCATTTCCCTTGAACAGGATCGGCCCCGTCGGTCGTCCGATCGGAGAACCGCCTTCCGGCTCCAGCGTGATTTCGAACAACTGGTCCGGCACGGTTTCCGGTAACGATTGCAGGTCGAGTTGCAGCGTGCGCGACTGGCCGGTGAGGCCGATCGATTTCGGGCCGATCGCGCGATCCCACAAGGTCCAGACCTGTAGCGTGCGGCCGGCGGGAACGTCGATCGGGCGCAACGGAATCAGTTCGACCCGGCCGTTGGCGAAGGCGTTGACGATGGCGCCGGCCTCCTTGGTGGTGTCGTTCACCAGCACGGCGACGTAAATGGGTTTGCGCTGCGCCAGCGCGATCATGTCGTTGCGCAGCTGGCGCGACGTGATCAATGCGCCGATCATGATCGTCGCGAACAGCAGCGTGGCGAAGGCGCCGCCGATGCCGGCCCCGCGCCAGAAGCGGATGTTGTTCCACAGCGTGGCGCCGCGCAGCGCCGCGCGCGCCGAGGGCAGGGCATCGATGGGCGCGATTTTTGTCGCTTCCGCAATCCGCTGCCACAGTGCCGGGCTCGGCGGGGTTTCCTCGGCGGTGGCATCGAGATCAGCGAGCCGTTCCCGCCACGCGCTGACCGCCTGGGCAAAGGCGTTGTCGGTTTCGATACGCCGTTCGGCCGCCGCGTGCTCCGCGCCTTCCAGCAGGCCCATCACATAATCGGCGGCCATGGCGTCGTCGGCAGTGGGCTCGTTCATCCCATGCACTCCTGCAACGCAAACAGGCTGCGCCGGACCCAGCTCTTCACCGTGCCGAGCGGAACCCGCAGCTTGCCCGCCAACTCGCCATGGCTCATGCCGTGCACATAGGCCAGCACCACCACGTCGCGTCGCGGGCGATCGATCCGCTCGAGGCAGCGGCGCAGCGTGCTGGTTTCCGGCATGCGCGACAGCGTCGCTTCGCAGTCGATATGTTCGGCGCTTTCATCGGAGGTTTCATAGCGGTGTTCGTCGCGATGGATGCTCAAGGCGCGGTTGCGCACCACCGCATAAAGCCAGCTGCGGGCGCTGCCGCGATGCGGATCGAATCCGGCCGCGCCGCGCCAGATCCGGACGAAGGCATCATGCACCGCTTCCTCCGCCAGATCCTGCCGGAACAGGATGCGGCGGGCGACGCCGATCATGCGCGGCGCTTCGCTGTTGTAGATCAATTGCAGCGCCGCGCGGTCGCCGGCCGCACAGCGCGCCAATGCGGCGGCAAGCTGCAGCTCGCGCTCCTGATCGAAGGGAGCGAAACTGCGCGCGCCCGCCGTGATGGTGCCATTCCCGGCCATATCAATGCCTTGCATAATTCATGTACGGCCCGGTGCGGCATTTGGATGCACGGACAGAAATTTATTTTCGGAACGCTGCATCCGTTTCGCGGTGCCGCCGGTACCCGCTGTGTTGGTCCACAGGGGATCAGAGAACACAGGGAGCTTTTCGATGAATATTCGCTCGATTTTCCTGGCTTCGGCCGCATTGTTGCTGTCGTCCGCCGCCGTCAATGCCGCCCAGGTCGCTGCCCTGATCGGCGGCGACACCATCGCCATGGTCGATACCGCGCAGAAGAAAGCCACCGGTTCCGTCAAGGTGTCCGGCATTTCCGGCGCGCTGGTCGGCATCGACGTGCGCCCGGCCGATGGCCTGCTCTACGGGCTGGTCGACGATGGAACCGTGGTGACCATTGCAGCCGACGGCAAGGCGACGACGAAGTCGAAGCTCGACACCATGGTCGCCAAGGGCGTGGCCACGACGGTTGATTTCAACCCGGTGGCGGATCGGTTGCGCGTGATGGGCGCAGACGGCATGAACCTGCGTGCCAATGTCGATGACGGCAAGGTGACCAAGGACGGCGATCACAAATATGCCGATGCCGACATGCACAAGGGCGAAAAGCCGAACATCGTCGCCGGCGCTTACACCAATTCGGTGAAGGGCGCGAAGGAAACGGCGCTGTTCAATATCGACGCCACCATCGGCGGGCTGATCAAACAGGCGCCGCCGAATGACGGCGTGCTCGGCGCCATCGGCAAGCTCGGCATCAAGGCTGGCAATGTCGCGTTCGACATCTGGTCCGACGGCGCAGGCAAGAACGAAGCCTGGCTGATGGCGGGCGACACGCTCTACAGCGTCGATCTCGCCACCGGCAAGGCCACCGAAGTCGCAAAAATCACCGGCGTCAGCGGCACGGTCAAGGACATCGCGATCATGGGCATGTAGTTGCTGCTACCGTCCCCTGATGTTTTGCGGGTAGGGTTTCTCGTCGTCGTCATTCCGGGGCGCGCCTCTTGGCGCGAGCCCGGAATCCATCAGGCCGCGTACTCTGTCGCCCGATGGATTCTCCGATGTGCAATTGCACATCGTGGCTCGATGCTGCCGCCTCGCCCCGGAATGACAGCAACAAAACTGCCCGACGACAGCGCCCGGTGTCGCCTTGGCGAAGCTGGGCAAGTCAATTCCGATATTCGGAAATCGTGTCAAACCCCGAAACAAAAAGTATTTCGCTTTATCCGAAGGTCAATCAGTGGCATATCCTTGGCCATCCCGTCCCGCTCAGAGGGGCGTTGGCCATCGTCGCTGGCGAGGGACGGGGATGCGGTGGACGCTGAAGTTGCGATTGACGAGCGCGACTGACGCGTACGGCGAAGTCGTGTGGTCCTGACGTCGCGTTGCTGGCGTCTATGCACCTGGGAGACATTCGATTTCCCAGGGCGCTACGGAGGCAAAAGAGCCGTTCTCCGGGGGAGCACGTATAAGCTGTAAAGCCATTGCGCAGGGAATGTCGGATGTTCTCCGCTGCCCTGTATGCTCGTGTGCGCACTTCCTTGTGCACATTGCACACGAGATCGCGGGTGCAGCGCGCATCCGGCATTCCCTGCGCCCTCTATTCGGAGAGGGCGGGAAGTTTCCAGCAAACCTCGGGCATATCAGGCCGCGAGATTGCGAAACCATGTCTATCGCCGTCATTGCGAGCGAAGCGAAGCAATCCATGGCGCCGCGATGATAGAGTGGATTGCTTCGCTTCGCTTGCAATGACGTGGTGGGCTGTTTGAAATTTGAATCCGACTACGCTTGCGTGGCGATCAGAATCGTAGGGTGGGCAAAGCAACCTGTCCGCCGTAGCTCGAAGGCGGAAGCGTGCCCACCACCAACGGCCACTCGGATGGATGGTGGGCACGGCGCAAACGCGCCTTTGCCCACCCTACGATTGCTGCACTTGCTACGCCGATACCGCAATCAGCCGCGAGCCGACCGCACCGAGCAGTAGCTGGTGCGCGCGATCGACGATTTCATCGAGCGAGCGAGTGCGTGCAAACATCGCCTGTGCCTGCGCCAGCAATTCGTCGCGGGTGGGAATCCGCGGATGGAAGGACGCCAGCACGTCGGCGGTTTGCGACCGGGCCTGGCTTAGCGCCTCCTGCAACGCCATTAGTTCGGACGAGTGCAGCGCCGACGACACGGCGAGCGCGATCCGCTCGGGATTGAACCATGCGACCAGCTCATCGGCGGCGCGATTGATGACGCGCGAACCAAGCCGCTGTTCGTTGCGCAACACCTCCGCGGGCGGCGTCTTCAGGTCCCGGACGACGCGCGCGAACGACAGCGCCTTCAGGGCGTAAAAGGTGGCGTCGATTTCCCACCAGCGAAAGCCCTGGCGCGCGCTGCTCTGGTAGGCATGGTGGTTGTTGTGCCAGCCTTCGCCCATGGTGAAGAACGCCAGCAGCCAGTTGTTGCGGGAATCGTCGCCGGTGACGTAGCGCTTGCGGCCGTGAACATGCGCCAGCGAATTGATGCAGAAGGTCGCGTGATAGAGCAGCACCGTGCTCCAGACGAAGCCGACCACGAGCCCCGACCATCCGCCGATCAGGAAACAGAGACCAGCGAGGATGACGGCAGGGACCTGCTCGAAGCGGTGCAGCCATCTCAATTCCGGAAAAGCGGAGAAGTCCGCCACCTTGACCAGGTCGGTCAGGTCGTGCTGCCGGTAGAATATCCAGCCGACATGGCTGTAGAAAAAGCCCTTGTGCCGCGGCGAATGCACGTCATGCGGCGTATCGGAATGCAGATGATGGTGGCGATGCTTGGCAGCCCACCACAGCACGCTTTTCTGGGTGGTGCTCTGGGCGAGGAAAGCCAGCACGAATTGAAACAGCCGGCTGGTCGAATAGGCCCGGTGCGAGAAGTAGCGGTGATATCCCGCCGTGATCGCGAACATGCGCAGCCAATACAGCGTCACGCCCATCGCCACCGCCTGCCAGGTAATGCCCGACCAGAATGCGGCAATACAGCTGACGTGCAAAACGATGAAGGGCAGTGTGGACGGATACATGATGTCGTCATGCGCGTCGGCGGTTTCGGCGTCGGCATTATCAGGGGTGTGGGGCATCAAAGGCGTACGTGGCTCCCTGGCGCAGGCCGCATGATTCACGGCTGATGGACGCGGCGATAATCGCATCCACCGGTTAAAGACCCGCTGAGGGGCCGGACGATGTTGGGCGAGAAGTGGCAGAGGCTCGTCAGTCACGCGCACTGGGGGCGAGGCCAAGTCGATCGGCCGAGATCAGATCGACCATAAATAGTTCCGGCGGGCCGGCCGCGCAAGGAAATGTCCGGTTTCCGACATTACAAATGAGGGGGATTCTGGGACATAATGGCGCAGCGGATTACGTGATTTTACGGAGGCGGGTGGGATGCTGGCGACGCGATACGTTCCCTAAATCAGGCGATATGAAACGCGAATGCGCGTCGAAAACGAACCTCTCAGACCTGACTTTTGACGTATTGATCCAACGCCGGCCATGGTATTTGAGACGAGATATCACCGACTTTTGTGAGGCCTTCTTCGTGATCGACAAGCTTGAACTATTGCTGGCGCTCGCCAAGGAGCGGCATTTCGGCCGTGCCGCCGAGGCCTGCGGCGTCACCCAGCCGACGATGTCGACCAGCCTCAAGCAGCTCGAGGAAATCCTCGGCGTCATGCTGGTGCAGCGCGGCTCGCGCTTCCAGGGCTTTACGCCCGAGGGTGAACGCACGCTCGACTGGGCGCGGCGGATCGTCGGCGACACCCGCGCGATGCGGCAGGAGATCAACAGCCTCAAGGACAAGCTCTCCGGCGAGATCCGGCTGGCCGCGATCCCCACCGTGCTCGGCATGGTGGCACAGCTCACCACACCGTTCCGCGCGCGTTATCCCGACGTGCGCTTCCAGATCCAGTCCTGCACCTCGGCCGAGGTGCTGGGCCTCCTGGAAAATCTCGAGGTCGATGCCGGGCTGACCTATATCGAGAATGAGCCGATCGGCAAGGTCCGCACCATTCCACTTTACAACGAGAGCTACCGCCTGCTGACGGCGCCGGACGGGATGTTCGGCGATCGCAAGCAGGTCACCTGGAAAGAGGTCGGCCAGGTGCCGCTGTGCCTGTTGACGCCGGACATGCAGAACCGCCGCATCATCGACCGCGCGCTGAAGTCGGTCGGCGCCGAGGCGATGCCGACGCTGACGTCGAATTCGCTGCTGGTGCTCTATACCCACGTCAAGACCGGGCGCTGGGCCAGCGTGATGCCGGCCAAACTGGCGGAGACGCTGGGATTGGCGGACACGGTCCGCAGCATTCCGATCGTCGATCCCGTCGTCAATTACAGCATTGGAATGGTGATCCCGCAGCGCGATCCGATGACGCCGCTGATCGCCGCACTGGTGCAGATCGCCCGCGAAGTCGCACCGACGCTGGAATCGGACTGAAGCCGGCTATACCGCGACCGAAAGCCTGGTCTTCGGCTTTTCCGGCTCGCGCGGCAGCTTGATCCGCACCACCGTTCCGGCGCCGAGCTTCGAACGCAGCCGCATCGTTCCGCCGTGCAGACTGGTCAGCGACCGCGCAATCGCGAGTCCGAGGCCCGATCCCTGGTAGGTCTTGGTGAGCTGGCTTTCGACCTGCTCGAACGGCTTGCCGAGCCGGCGCAGCGAATCCGGGGCGATGCCGATCCCGGTGTCGGCGATCACGAGCACGATGGAATCGCTCAAGACCTGGCCGCGCACGGTGACCCTGCCGTCGTCGGGGGTGAACTTCACGGCGTTGGACAACAGGTTGACGAAGATCTGCTTGACCGCGCGGCGGTCGGCCATCACGGAGATGGTGCTTTCGATGTCGGCGTCCAGCGTCAGGTTCTTGTCTTCGGCGCGGCCGGACACCACGCGCAGCGACTCTGCCAGAATGTTCGAGAGGTCGAGCGGCTCCATGTCGAGCTTCACGCGGCCGGCCTCGATCTTCGACATGTCGAGGATGTCGTTGATGACTTCGAGCAGGTATTTCCCCGATGTCAGGATGTCATGGCAGTATTCCTGGTATTTGTCGGAGCCGAGCACGCCGAACATACCGCTGCCCATGATCTCGGAGAACCCGATGATGGCGTTGAGCGGGGTGCGCAATTCGTGGCTCATATTGGCGAGGAATTTCGACTTGGCCTGATTGGCGTCCTCGGCGCGGGTCTTCTCCTGCGAATATTTTTCGGCGAGGTCGGCCAGTTCCACTTTCGAGCGCTTCAGATCGAGCACGTTGGCGCGCATCCGCGCGTCGTTTTCGACCAGCTTCTGCTCGTGCTCCTTGATGCGGGTGATGTCGGTGCCGACCGAGACGTAGCCGCCGTCCTTGGTGCGGCGCTCGCTGATATGCAGCCAACTGCCGTCGTCGAGTTGGGCTTCGAAGGTGCGCGCGCCCGGCGCCTGGGCGCCGGTTTCCTGCAGCCTGGTGCGGACTTCCGGCATGGAGCCTACTTCGATCACGGTTTCATAGGAGGTGCCGGGCTGCACCGCCGTGTCAGGCAGTTTGTGCAGGCGCTGGAAGTGCGAGTTGCAGAGTACGAGGCGGTCTTCCGCGTCCCACAGCACGAAGGCTTCCGGGATGGTCTCGATGGCGTCGCGCAGCCGCAGATCGGCCTCGACCGTCTTCTCGGCGAGGCTCTTCTGCTCGGTGATGTCGACGGCGATACCGATCAGATGCAGGCCAGAGTCGGCCGCGGACTGGCTGAGTTCGCAGCGGACGCGCAGCCAGATCCAGTGGCCGTCGACGTGCTGCATGCGGAAGGTCTGGTCGATATGGTCGAGCTTGCCGGAGATCAATTGATCGGCGATCGCGAACAAATCGATGTCGTCGGATTTCACCAGCGCGTTGACTTCACCGAAGGTGAGGAGGTCGTTGCGGGAATCGAGCCCGAGCATGGTGAACATCGACTGCGACCAGAATATCCGGCCGCGCGACAGGTCCCAGTCCCACAATCCGCAGCGGCCGCGATTGAGCGCGGTGTCGATGCGGCCGCGCACCGCGTCGTTGATCAGGTCGCCCTCGCGGGCGCGGGTCGATTGCCAATGGAAGGCAAAGCCGAGGATTAGGACCACGAACCCGGTGGTGGCCGACAGCGTCACCGACAGCGCCGCATCCGATCCCCACAAGGGGTCGTTCTTTTCCTGGATCACGATGATCTGGCCGGGCAGCGCCTTGACCAGCCGCGAAATCGCCAGCGCGCCGCTGCCGTTCGGCAGCGTCATGTCGCTGACGACGCCCTGCTGGCCCGGTGCTGCCAGCAATTGCGCGGTGCTGATCACGTCGAGCACGCGGTCATGTTCGCCGAGGCCCTCGACCGGAAGGCGCGCCAGCACCCGATGTTCCACGCCGGTGATGATGTAATGGCGGCCGGCCGCGATGCCCCAGGAGGGAATGAGTTCGGGCAGCAGGCTCTGCAGCCGCTCGATATTGGCCGCGCGGTCCTGCCGGACCGAGGCGAGGCGATCGAGGCGTTCGGCCAAGAGGTCGGTGACCGCGGCGAGGTCACGTTTCAGCGCGATGCGCTTCTGCCGGCTCTGGTCGATCACCTGCACGACGGCGCCGAGGCAGATCGTGATCAGGAAGGCAATGATCAGGGTCGGCACCGCGCGTCGCAGCGCCGGTTCGGCGATCAGCAGCCTGTGATAGGCCGGTTTCGCGATCGATTGCGCCAATCCCTTGATCGAATCGGATTGAACGCACGCGCTCGCCACTTGTGCGCGCGCCATGCCGTGCCCCCTTGGAAAAACTTTTGCACCTTGTCCGGAAGGCCCCAGTCCCTTCCGAATCACAGCGATTTGAATCCAGTTTGGCCGGCCTGTCGAGAGTCAACGATTCGTTAATGCAAATAAATGTTGTCCCAAGCCGAATCGGGACTCCGAAATGCCCGCAAAATTACTTGCGAAGTGAGTCCGAAACAGGAACGCGCCGGTTTTTGAATTTTCACTCCGCGTTCGGCGGCTCGGCGTGGCTGATGACGCGTTTCACGGTAGGAAACGCCCGGCGCAGCGCACGCTCGATCTCGTCGACGTTTTCGTGGACCTTGATGACGCTCATGGAG
>JACDAG010000353.1 GCA_013695565.1 Bradyrhizobium sp. | reverse complement strand
GTCCAGATCAGGCGCTTCGAGCGCGAGGGCCACGTTTTCGCCGGGGCCACCGCCCTCGATCATCCCGATCCCGATGCCGCCGAGAATGGCCGAACGCAATCGCTGCGGATGACCCAGCGCCAGCACCGCCGTCATCCGCGATCCCAGCGAATAGCCCATCACGTCGGCGCGTTCGATCCGCAGATGATCCAGCAATGCGATGACGTCGCCGGCCATGATCGCGATCTCATACTGGGCTGAATCGTACAGCTTGCCGGAATCGCCATGGCCGCGATTGTCGAGCGCGATGACGCGGCGGCCGGCCTTCTTCAATTCCGAGACCCAGGTCGGGTAGACCCAGTTCACGTTCTTGCTCGAGGCAAAGCCGTGCACGAGCACGATCGGCTCGCCCTCGCCTTCGTCGAGATAGGCAATTTCGACATCGCCGTTGTGAAAACTCGGCATCACCAATTCCATTTTCTGGGGAGTTAAAAATGCGCGATCGGAAAACGATCGCAAGTCTAGCCAAGCGCGGCGGCGCTCGCCAGAACTGGGCCCGGCACTAACGCCGCAGCCGCCGCCTGTTTTCGCAGGCGCCGCGCCTTCTTGCGGCGCAGGTAGGCCATGGTGGCCCGCTCGGTAGTCGCCTTGATCGAGGAGAGGAAGCCGAACAGCGCCAGCAATGCACTGAAGACCCACAGCGACAGATTGAACGCTCCGGCCGCCAGCAACAGCGCGCCGCGGCCGAACAGTTTCAGGATGGCCCGGGTCTGGCCGCCCTTGGATTCGGCGAGCTTGGCTGCGCGCGCGACATCCTTCGGGCCCTCGGCGATGCGCAGCGTATCGAGCGCACCTCGCGTACCGGCCTTTTCCCCGACACGGCCGACGTCCTTGGCGAGACGGACCAGCGCGCCGGCCTTCTCGGCACGGAACGCCGCCTTGATCGCGCTGACGGTCTCGCCGGGCCGCAGCACCGAACCGGAGGCCACCGCCTTTTGCAGCATCGGCGCATCAACCATCTCGCGCGCCGAGCGTCCGGCCCAATGCGTCAATCCCTCGCCCAGCCGCCCGACCTTGCGGGCATCCTTGACCATGGTCAGGCCGGCGCGCACCGGCAGCGCGCCACCGATCGACACATAGGTCGCCGCCGTCACCGCAAGGCCCGCCGTCGCAAGGCCCAGCACCAGATGGTCGGTATCCTCGCCCATCGCCAGATGCTTGCCTTCGCGCACCACGTCGCGGATGTCGCCGAACACGAAGAGATCGCCGGCTACCGTGCCCGACAGGCTCGCGACATCGTCGGCGTTACCGGTCACCAGACCCACGGCAAAGCGCTTGGCAAACTGCGTGGTCGAGTTCGCGTCCGTGACGGCATCGCTCACGCGCTTCGACAGCTGGTCGCTGACGGCGATGTTCTTGTCACGCGCAAGTTCGATGAAGCTGCCGGCAAGATCGGCATCGCCGGCCGCCAGCGCCGCCTCGATGTTTTCCGAGATCAGCGATGGGCTGTTCCGCAGGGCAGAATTGAGCTTCAGGTCGGCCAGTTCGGACGGGTCGTCCTGCGCCGCCAGGATCGCACCGGCGTCGCGGGCGTGTGGCCATAGCGCCGCACCCACGGCGATACTTGCCGCCATGCCCGCCACAGCCAAACTGAGCTTCACCTGATTCATCCCTGCAAAACCTGAGTTTTTGCTTGCCTCAACATAATGTGCCGCATTTGCGACACAACGGCCCCGACGAAAGAAGGGCTTCTCTGGGACGACAAGATTGTGTCGAATTTGCATGAGCAAATGTGCGGCGGAAACCTTCAAGAGCCATACCTTCAAAAGACTAAGATTCGCCTTCAAAAGACTCGCCTTCATAAAGACTCGCCTTCAAGAGACTCGGCTCTTGGAATCAACGGAACCCGTCAGTATGGTGCGCGGCATTTCGAGCCGCCGCGTTGCGTTGATTGCGTCCGCCCGTCATTGCCATCCAAGGTGAAACAAGATGTCCGACCATGTCGTCCCGCACTTCCACAACGATGCCGGGGTCTCGGTAATCGAGATCGGCTCGCAGGAGTTCATGTGCGTGGGCGCCAACCCGCCTTTCGACCATCCGCATGTCTTCCTCGATCTTGGCAACGACAACGAGATCATCTGCCCCTATTGCTCGACGCTGTACCGTTTTGCCGCCGACCTCGCCGCCGGCGAGGCGCGCCCCCCGGAATGCGTGCTGAAAGACAAAGTCGCCTGACAGGTCCGCCGTGGCGGTTACGCGCACCATCGTTGTCGCTGGTGCCGGGATCGGGGGGCTGACCGCGGCGCTGGCGCTCGCAGCGCAGGGCTTTCGCATCGTCGTTCTGGAAAAGGCCGAGCGGTTGGAAGAAGCCGGCGCCGGCCTGCAACTGTCACCCAATGCCAGCAGCATCCTGGTCGGACTCGGGCTGCAGCCGCGGCTGGCGGGGCGCGCCGTGATGCCCGAATCCATCAATATCATGAGCGCCCGGGACGGCGGCGAGATCGCCCGCCTGCCGCTCGGCGAGGCCGCCAGTTTCCGTGCCGGCGCGCCCTATTGGGTGGTGCATCGCGCCGACCTGCAGGCGGCGCTGCAGGCAGAGATCAACGACAATCCCGATATCGAATTGCGGCTCGGCTGCCAGTTCGAGGACGTCACCGCGCATGCCAAGGGACTGACGGTCGTGCAGCGCAGCGGCAATGCGCGGCAGCAGGAACTGGCGGTGGCGCTGGTCGGCGCCGACGGCATCTGGTCTTCGGTGCGGCATCATTTATTCCCCGAGGTGCAGCCGCAATTCTCCGGCCTGATTGCCTGGCGTGGCACGCTCGATGCGACCGCGTTGCCGCGCGCATATACCTCGCCGCGGGTGCAGCTCTGGATGGGACCGAAAGCGCATCTGGTGGCCTATCCGATCTCGGGCGCGCGGCGGATCAATGTCGTCGCCATCGTGCCGGGAACGTGGAACAGGCCGGGCTGGAGCGCGCCGGGCGAGCCGAACGAAATCAAAGCGGCGTTCTCGCAGCAATGGCCGGCGACCGCGCGGATGCTGATCGGCGCCGTCGATGAGTGGCGGCGATGGGCGCTGTTCACGGTGCCCGATATCGGCGAATGGAGCGACGGCGCCGTCGCGCTGCTCGGCGATGCCGCGCATGCCATGCTGCCGTTCGCAGCCCAGGGCGCTGGAATGGCGATCGAGGATGCCGCGGTGCTGGCCAAGACCCTGAGCGAAAGTGCCGGCGAAAATACCGCAGGGATACCGGCGGCCCTGAAGCGCTATGGCCGGCTGCGGCGCGCCCGCGTGTTAAGGGTTCAGCGTGCTGCCCGGCGATCGGGACAAATCTATCATCTGACCGGACCGTTGGCGCTCGCCCGCGACCTCAGCATCAAGGCGCTGGGTCCCAGCCGGATGCTGGCGCGGCAGGACTGGATTTACGACTGGCGGGCATGAGCATCGCGGGACGACGCGCCTTCCGTCCGGCAAATACGCGGCTTAGGCCTGACGCTCTAAGTACAAGGCGCTGCCTTACTTGGACGATGAACGCGGTCCCCTGACACCGGGAGTTGGCGCAGGCGCCACCACCGGCGCGACGGCGGCGGGTCTCGCTTCCGGTTTCGCCTCGTGGCACTTGTTGCGCCGCCAGGCCTCTTCGGCCAGATTCTGCTGGCCGCGGACCGCGATGAGGTCGTTGCGATAGGCCATCTCGGCCACCACCGACCCGGCAACACCGGTTTCGGCCTTGGCCATCAAGCCCTGCAGTTCCGCCGAGCGCGCGGCGCGCCTGTCGCGCTCCGGCCCGAGTTGCTTGCACTCATACAGATCGTATTTGGCGGGATCGGCGAAAGCCGACGATATGTTGTCGCCCACGCTGGCGCAGCCGGCGAGCCCGATCGCCAGCACAAGCAGCGCCGGCACGGCAAAACTTCCCGAAACAAGGCTTCGGGAAAATGACGGGCGATGGAAAGGGAATGCGAACATCGGACCTTCGTAACCGGACAACATTGAGATTGCCTAAAGCAGGGCCAGGTGTCCGCATTGAGGCTTTGCCAATACCCGCGCACTCGCTTAAGGAAAGGCGCATTTCCGGTGCGGATCATCCCATTTCCACTTCGCCGGTAAACGCGCTAAGTACCTGATCTTCTGGCTAAAGCGGACGTGGCGGAATTGGTAGACGCAAGGGACTTAAAATCCCTCGATGGCAACGTCGTGTGGGTTCGAGTCCCACCGCCCGCACCAGCCTTCGCCCGCGAAGCGAGTGAAGGCTGCCACGCCGAAGCCGACGGGCGAAGGCGGGCGCGAGCTACGGCTTGGCAAGCCACCGCCCTTGCGGGCTACGCGTGGCACGGCCACGCGGAGGCCGCCAGTGCGAAGCGCGTCTGGCTTAGCTTGAGCGGAGCGAAAGCGAAGACGGACTGGTGGGGCAACGGGGACAAGTTTGCGCCCTGACGAACTGCCTGAGGCGGGGGAGCGATATTGCAGCAGACCAATCTCTTCGAAATGCGCCGGCTGGAGATGCTGAGCAACACCATCTTCGGCGTTGCCATGACGCTGCTTGCCTATGACCTGCCGAAGGCCGGCCGTTTCGCCAAAGCACCGGGCTGGATCGACATTCTCAACGTCTACGCACAGCCGGTTATCGCGCTGGCGATCAGCTTCGTCGTGGCCGGCCTGTTCTGGTTCAGCCATCATCGGCGGCTCACCATTGCGCCCGAAGCCAGCCGTGGCGTGGTCTTCCTGAATCTGTTTTTTCTGCTGTCGATCATCATCCTGCCGGTGACGAACGGCCTCTATGGCAGCTATCGGCTCGATGGCGTGGTCGCCATGATCTACGGAATCCACCTCCTCATCATCGCCACGCTGAACGGGCTGTTGTGGATTTTGGCCCTCAGAGGCCGCAGCGATCCGCAATTGATGGCAACGGCCTTATTTCCGATCCTGGTATTCGTGATAGCAACGGCCGTCGCTACGGTCTCCCCGAAGGTGGCACAGTTCACGTGGTGTCTGGCCTTTCTCTCGCCAGTCGCAGGCTGGCTTGCCGGACGCCGCTCGGGCTAGCGAACAACCTTGGCGTCGGCCGCCTTGCCCAACCGGCTCGCTTCTTCCGCAATCACCCGCTCCAACTTCGCCTGAAACTCTTTCCGATCAAGTCCCGGCGGTATCGGCGGCAGGTAGGACAGCGTGATCTCGCCGCTGTGGATCATCAGCGTCTTCTTGCCCCAGAACAATCCCGAATTATGCGCCGTCGGCAAAACCGGGATGTCGAGATTGGTGTAGAGCGCGGCGATGCCGGCCGGCTGGAATGTCATGGGCTCATCGACCGCCTGGCGCGTGCCTTGCGGAAAGATCAAAACCTTGCGGCCTTCGCCGATCGCACGCCGGGCTTGCTCGATCATCAGTTTGAGCGCCTGCCGGCCGGCCGAGCGGTCGACCAGGATCATCGGATAGCGGTGGAGGAACCAGCCGACGATCGGCAATTTGCGCAGCTCCTGCTTGGCAACGATGCTGGCATCCGGAAAAATCGCACAGAGCACCGCCGTCTCCCACAGCGATTGATGATTGCAGGCGATGATGCACGGACCGTTTGGAATGTTCTCGCGGCCCTGCTCCCGATAACCGAGGCCGACGACGTATTTGAACAACCACACGATCCCGCCCGCCCATAGTTGCGATACCGCGCGCACCTTCGCGCTCGTGGCGTTGACGAGCCAGAGAACGGGCACCGCCAGCGACAGCAGCAGCGTCCAGATCACCACCAATACGATGAATGCGACCGATCTCAGATAATGCAACGAATGTATCCTTGTAGACTTCCACCCTTGACCGGGCCCCAAATACAGCACTTTTCACGCCTTGCATAATTCCCGACCGGCCGAAACGGCAGGCTCCCCAGGGAAAACCCGGTTTCGCCGTGGACCGGCCGGAATTGTCTATCTAGGATCGCGGCGTGCCGCCCTCGAGCAAATCACCCTCTCACCACACCTCACCTTCGACGCCCTCGTCGCGGGCGAGCCCGGTGCGCCTCCGGTGTTGCTGCTGCACGGCTTTGCCGAATCGATGCATTGCTGGCGCGCCCAGGTCACCGCACTCGGCGATATGGGCTATCGCGCCATCGCGCCGAGCCAGCGCGGTTATTCGCCCGGCGCGCGGCCCGATCCCCACGAGTTTTCGCACTATCTAATCGGCCGCCTGATGGACGACGCCATCGCGATCGTCGCAGCCGCGGGCTATGGCGATGCCCGCTTTCACCTCGTCGGCCATGATTGGGGCGGCAGCATCGCCTGGGGGATCGCTGACCGCGCGCATGAGCGTGTGGCCTCGCTCACCATCCTTTCGCGGCCGCATCCGAACGCGTTCAATCGTGCGCTGCAGTTGGTCGATGGCGAGCAGGCGAACCGCTCGCGGCACCACAAGGCGTTTCTCGAACCCGATGCCGCCGACGTGGTGCTCGCCGATGACTGCAAATGGCTGCGCGATCGCCTGACCGCCAACGGCGTTCCTGCCGACGCGATCGAGCGGCATCTTGCCGTGCTGGGCAACAAGGATGCGATGGAGGCGGCATTGGCCTGGTATCGCGCGCGCGGCGCGGTCCGTGGCCCGCTCGGCCCGATCCGCGTGCCCACGCTCTATATCTGGGGCGATGCCGACGACACCGTCGGCCGCATCGCCGCCGAAGGCACTGGGGATTTCATTGCCGCGCCCTATCAATTCGAAGTGCTGCCCGGCGTCGGGCATTTCGCGGCCGATTCTGCGCCGGAGCGGGTCAGCGAATTGCTACTGGCGCATATCGAGGCGCACCCGGGCTGACTCCGCAGGGCCCAGACACAAAATCGCGAAAACAACCCCGTGCAACGTAGAATGGGCCCGAGCCAGGGGTAGCGCGCCACCGTCAGGCGCTGGCAGCGAATTCCTGATGCCGGCCGGGGGCGGCATCGAACAATGCCCTGGTGTATTCGTGCTGGGGTGCGGCAAAAACCTCCGCCGTGGTGCCCTGCTCCACAATCACCCCGCGCTGCATGACCGCGATCCGGTCGCAGACCTGGGCTGCCACCCGCAGATCATGGGTAATGAACAGTACCGCCAGGTTGAACTTGCGACGCACCTCGTCCAAGAGCTTCAGCACCTGATCCTGCACGGAGACGTCGAGCGCCGACACCGGCTCGTCACCGATCAGCAATTCGGGCTCCATCGCCAGCGCCCTCGCAATGCAGATCCTTTGACGCTGGCCGCCGGAGAACTGGTGCGGGAAGCGATCGATCGCCGCCGGCGGCAAGTGCACGATCGCCATCAGGTTGCGCGCCCGCTGCAATG
>JACDAG010000325.1 GCA_013695565.1 Bradyrhizobium sp. | reverse complement strand
CTATAGCCTCGGCAACAGCTCGGCCGACTACGCCTCGATCAACGCGACCTCGGAAATGTCGGCCTCCAGCCGTTCCCGCGGCCGGGCCCTCGAGAATCCGCGGGCGGTGTCCTACGAGAACGAGGCGAGCTATGCGCCGACGCCACGATCGGCCTATCTGCCGATCGATCCGCGTGGCCCGAGCGAAATCCTGAGCGGGCGCGGGCTCTACTGATTCTTCAGGAAGCCGATCAGGGCCGCGTTGACCTCGTCGGGGCGTTCCTGCTGGATCCAGTGACCGGCGCCGTCGATGATCAGCTTTTGCCGCAGGTTGGGCAGCACCTTCTCAAGTTCCGTGACGCGCTTGGCGCCGATCAGGCCGGTGATGACGGAATCCTTCGATCCCGCGACGAACAATGACGGTTGGTGGATCTGCGCACCCTGCCAGGGGGCGGTCAGATCCCAGTTGCGGTCGATGTTCCGATACCAGTTCAGCCCACCGCGAAAGCCGGACTTCCGGTAGGCCTCGGCAAAATAGGTGACGTCGGCCTCGCTGAGCCAATCCGGCAGCTTCACGACCGGGCTGATATTGCCGAGAAAGCCCTTGCCCTTGGTGACGTGGAGCGCTGTCGGATCGGATACGCCGCGCCCGAGCACCAGCCGCATGGTCAAGGCAACATCTCGCTCGAACTCGGCCTCGGCGATGCCGGGGCTCTGAAAATACTGCCAGTAGAAATCGGTGATTCCACTCTCGCGCAGGCTTTCGAGTGGCCGACCGCGGCCGCGGAACGGCGGCGGAACGCTGAGGCCCGCGACCTTCGTGAACATATCCGGCCGGAACATCGCCGCATGCCAGGCGACCGGTGCGCCCCAATCATGACCGACAATGACGGCCTGCTTTTCGCCAAGCGCCGTAACCAAAGCGACCATGTCGCCCACATTGTCGAAGATGCTGTAGGCCGCGATATCCGCGGGCGCGCTGCTGCGACCAAACCCGCGCATATCAGGCGCCACGACATGGAAACCGGCAGCCGCGATCGCAGGAATCTGGTGCCGCCAGGAATAGGACAATTCCGGCCAGCCGTGACAGAGCAGCACCAGCGGGCCCTGGCCTTGCTCGAGCACATACAGCTCGATCCCGTTGGCGGAAATGGTGCGTGAAGATGGCATCGCGTTTCCGCCCCGTTTTTCGTATCTTGTCGGAAATGGCAGCGTCCGCAGGATACGGTCGTTCCATCGGCGCCGCAATCGGATCGGCTCGTCCACAAGTCCGAAAACCTGTGTTGTTTGCGATACTTCCAACTGTTAGAAGGCCGGGATTCAGGACATCGCCGATGGCAGCCGAGAGACCCGTTTCCCGCAAATCCGACGCCGCGGCCGCGCTGCCGTGGCGGTGGATGATGGCGGCCGTGCTGGCACTTGCAGTCGGCTGGGGCGGCATCGTCTACGCCGCCAACAACAGCGTGCAGGGCGCCAAAAAGGAAGTCGAGGGCGGCTTTGACGGCGATGCGCCGACCGCGATCCTGATCGAGGGCACCAGCGGCAGCGTGCTGTTCGAGAAGAACGCCGACGAACTGCGGGCGCCGTCCAGCATGCTGAAGCTGATGACGGCCGAAGTGGTGTTCAACGCCATCAAGAACGGCAACGTCAAACTGTCAGACGAATACCGCATCAGCGAGAACGCCTGGCGCAAAGGTGGCGCGCCCGCCGGCGGTTCGACGATGTTCGCGATCCTCAACAGCAAGGTTTCGGTCGACGACCTCCTGAAGGGCGCGATCATCCAGAGCGGCAATGATTCCTGCATCGCGCTCGCCGAAGGCATGGCCGGAAACGAGCGGATCTTCGCCGCCGAGTTCATGACCAAGCGGGCGCGCGAGCTCGGCATGACCAGATCAACCTTCGGTAATTCCAACGGGCTGCCCGATCCCGCCAACAAGATGACGGTGCGGGAACTGGGCAACCTCGCGCGCCACATCATCCGCACCTATCCCGACATGTACAAACTGTTCGCGGAGCGGGAATTCATCTGGAACAAGATCCGCCAGCAGAACCGCAATCCATTGTTGAACACGCTCACCGGCGCCGACGGGCTGAAGACCGGTTACACCAAGGACGGCGGCTATGGGATGGTCGGCTCGGCGGTGCAGAACGACACGCGGCTGATTGTCGTGATCAACGGGCTCGACGACCCCGACGATCGCGCTTCGGAAGCCAAGAAGATGCTGGAATGGGGGTTCCGCAATTTCGAGGCGCGCACGCTGTTCGCGGCCAATCAGCAGGTCGGATACGCCAAGGTGTTCGGCGGTGAAAGCCGCTCGGTCAAACTCGCCAGCCGCGAACCGATCAAGGTGATGGTGCCGAAGAACGGCAGCGAAAAGCTGATCGCGCGCGTCGTGTATAACGGACCGGTGCGGGCGCCGGTCGCCGAAGGCCAACCGGTCGGTGTGGTCCGGGTCTGGCGCGGCGCCAATGTCGCCATGGAAGCGCCGGTTTACGCCGCGGAGGCGGTCGCGACCGGCTCCACCATGCGGCGTGCGATCGACGGCGCCAGCGAACTCGTCATCGGTATGTTCCGCGCGAGCGCAGAGAAGCTCTGACCATGGCCGAAGCAACGGTTAGCCGGCCTTCGGGACGCGGGAAGTTCATATCGTTCGAAGGCGGCGAGGGCTCCGGCAAGTCCACGCAGATCAAGCGGCTTGCCGAGCGTCTCGACACCGCGAAGCTGCGCGCCATCGTTACCCGCGAGCCCGGCGGATCGCCGGGAGCCGAGATCATGCGCCACCTCGTGCTGTCGGGAATGGGCAAGCTGCTCGGACCTGAGGCGGAGACGTTGTTGTTTGCCGCTGCGCGCGACGACCATGTGCGCACCGTCATTCAACCCGCGCTCAGTCAGGGGCTTTGGGTGCTGTGCGACCGCTTCTCGGATTCGACGCTTGCCTATCAGGGCCGGCTGGGACAGGTCGCGCCAGCCGTACTCAACGCGATGCAGCGCGTCACCATCGGCGATCTCAAGCCGGACCTGACCATCATTCTCGATATCCCCGTCGAAGTCGGCCTCAAGCGCGCCGCCGCCCGCCGTGGCACCGGCGCGCCCGATCGCTTCGAGGCCGAGGACGTCAAGTTCCATCAGGATCTGCGCGACGCTTACAAGCAAATCGCAGCCGAAGATCCCGAGCGTTGCGAGCTGATCGACGCCAATGCTGATGCGGATACAGTCGCCGCTCGCGTCTGGACCGCGCTACGCGATCATCTGTTTGCCATTCCGACGACGGCGAGCACCGCATGAGCGCGCGCAAGATCGAGCAGGACACGACAGTCCGGCATCCCCGCGAAACGCCTGAGCTGTTCGGGCACCGCGAGGCCGAGGCCGCACTGCTGAACGCCTACCGCAGCGGACGCATTCCGCATGCCTGGCTGATCGGCGGCGCGCAGGGCATCGGCAAGGCGACGCTGGCCTATCGCATGGCACGGTTCGTGCTGACGCATCCCAATCCGCTGGCGCCTTCGGTGCAACGTGCCGAGACGCTGGCCGTCGATCCCACCGATCCGGTTGCACGGCAGGTCACCAATGGCGCCCATGGCGGGCTGTTGGTGCTGGAGCGCAGCCTGAACGACCGCGGCGTGATGCGCACCGTCATCACTGTGGATGAAACACGGGAGACGATCTCGTTTTTCGGCACGACCGCGGCCGTGGATGGCTGGCGGGTCTGCATCGTCGATACCGTCGACGAACTCAATCCGAACGCGGCCAATGCGCTGCTCAAGATCCTCGAAGAGCCACCGCAACGATCGCTGTTTCTGCTGGTCAGCCATTCGCCCGCGCGGGCGCTGCCGACCATCCTGTCCCGTTGCCGCAAGCTGCCGTTGCGGCCACTCGCGACCGATGACGTGATCCGCGCCGCAGCACTTGCCGCGAACATGACGGCCGATGATCCGGCGCTGACGGAAGCCGCCGAAGCCGCGGAGGGGAGCGTGTCGCGCGCGGTCACGCTGCTCGGCGGCGATGCGCTCAAATTGCAGCAGAGGACCGCGGCGCTGCTGGCGACCCTGCCGAATGTCGATCCGCGCGAATTGCACGCGCTTGGCGACGCCCTCGGCGGCAGCGACCGCGTGGCGCTTGCCGCTTTCGTCGACGGCGTCGATCGCTGGATCGGCGAAAAGCTGCGCGCAGGCGACGCCAACGCCAACCTGCCGCGCCTTGCACGGCTGGCGGAGGTATGGGAAAAGATCATCCGCGCCGCGCGCGATACCGAATCTTACAATCTGGAACGAAAACCGCTGGTTTTCTCGGTATTCGGGATGCTCGCGGAAGCCACGCGGTAACGCTCCGCCTGATATCAATCTCGACAAACTGATTTGAACGTTCAAAGGAAATCCGTGGTGGCGAAGGCTAAGAAGACCTCCAAAAAGAAAAAGGCCAAGAAGGCTCGAAAATCTTCGCCTGCGCGCGTCACCAAGGCCGCGCCGAAGAAGCGTGCCGCGAAAACCAAACGCATTGCGAAGAAGGCCAAAAAGGCACCGAAGAAGGCTGCCAAGAAAAGCGCGAAGAAGCCGGCCAAGAAAGCTGCAAAGAAGTCGGTTGCGAAGAAGGCCGCCAGGAAATCTTCTAAAACGCCTTCGAAGAAACCTGCGAAAAAAGCGGTAGCGAAGAAAGCTGTCGCCGCGCCCAAAAAGGCGACTACTGTCGACCGGACATCTTCAGCCGAAAAGAAGCCGCCCGCCGCCCGCCCACGCGCGAAGGCTGTTCCCGCCGCAATGCCGACACCGGCTGCGTCGAGAGGCAACGTCTTCTACGTCACGACGCCGATCTTCTATCCGAACGGCATACCGCATATCGGCCATGCCTACACCGCTATGGTAACCGACGCGATCGCCCGCTTTCAGCGGCTCGACGGGTTCGATGTCCGGTTTCTTACGGGAACGGACGAGCACGGCCTCAAGATGCAGCAAACGGCGGTTGCAGAGGGCCTCACGCCGCTCGCTCTTGCGGATCGCAACTCCGCGCGCTTCCGCGACATGATGACCGCGCTCAACATCTCCTATGACGATTACATCCGCACCACTGAGCCGCGCCACGCTCGCGCGTGCCAGGCGCTCTGGCGTGCGATCGAGAAGAACGGCGACATTTATCTCGACAAATATGCTGGCTGGTATTCGGTCCGTCAGGAAGCTTATTTTGACGAAGCGGAAACCATCGTCGGGCCTGACGGTATCCGCAGGGAGCAGCTGGGCTCGCCGGTCGAGTGGACCGAAGAAGAGACTTATTTCTTTCGCTTGTCGGCCTATCAGGACAAATTGCTCGCCCTCTATGCGAATGTGCCCGACTTCGTGCTGCCGCGCGAGCGGCTCAATGAAGTTGCGAGTTTTGTCAAAGGCGGCCTGAAGGACCTTTCGGTCTCGCGCACGACGTTCGATTGGGGCATCAAGGTGCCGGGCGCTCCATCCCACGTGATGTATGTCTGGATGGATGCGCTCACGAACTACATCACGGCGGCGGGCTACCCCGACGTCGAAAGCGCAGAATTCCAGCGCTACTGGCCGGCCAATCTTCACGTCACCGGCAAGGATATCGTGCGGTTTCACGCCGTGTATTGGCCGGCATTCCTGATGTCGGCCGGCGTCGCGGTTCCGCAACGGGTGTTCAGTCACGGCTTCTTGCTCAACCGCGGCGAGAAGATGTCGAAGTCGGTCGGCAACGTCGTTGATCCCTTCGCCATGGCGGCGCAGTATGGCGTCGACCAGATGCGCTATTTCTTCCTGCGCGAGGTGCCGTTCGGACAGGACGGCAACTACAACCATGAGGCCATCGTCGCGCGCATCAATGCCGATCTCGCCAACGATCTCGGCAATCTGGCGCAGCGTTCATTGTCGATGATCGCAAAGCAACTCGGCGGCGTCCTGCCGGAGCCCGGCGAATTCACCGACAACGACAGAGCGATCCTGTCGATGGCCGACGCGATGCTGGAAGCGTCGCGCACCGCGATGGCGACGCAGCAGATCCATCAATGGCTCAACACCGTGTGGGCCGTGGTGGCGGAAGCCAACCGCTATTTCGCGGGCGAGGCACCGTGGGCGCTGGCCAAGACCGATCGGGCGCGGCAGAAGACGGTGCTGTATGTCACCGCGGAAGTGGTGCGGCAGATCGCGATCCTGGCGCAGCCGGTGATGCCGCAGGCTTCGGCCAAGCTGCTGGATAGTCTCGGGATTTCGGCGGATTCGCGGCAGTTTGCGGCCCTTGGTTCCAACCGGATAGCTGCGGGTACTATATTACCGGCACCGGTCGGGGTATTTCCGCGCTACGTCGAACCAAAAGTGGATTGATCGGTTCGAACGCCATGCTCGTCGACAGCCATTGCCATCTCGACTTTCCCGATTTCGCCGAGGATCTCGACGGCATCGTCGCGCGTGCCGAGACATCAGGCGTCGGCCGCATCGTCACCATCTCGACCCGGGTGAGGCGGCTCGGCGGGCTAATTCAAATCGCCGAGCGGTTTCCGAACGTCTATTGCTCGGTCGGCACCCATCCGCATCACGCCGATGAGGAAGACGGCATTGCCGCGAGTGAACTGATCGAACTGTCGAAGCATCCGAAGGTCGTCGCCCTCGGCGAAGCCGGGCTGGATAATTTCTACGACGACGGCTCGCCGGAGGCGCAGGAGCGTGGCTTTCGCGCCCACATCGCCGCGGCGCGCGCCACCGGCCTGCCGCTGGTCATCCATACCCGCGACGCCGATGAAGGCTGCGGTCGCATCCTCGAAGATGAAATGGCCAAGGGGTCATTCCGCGCGGTGCTGCATTGCTACACCGGCGGGCGCGAGCTCGCGATGAAGGCGATCGAACTCGGGCTCTCGATTTCCTTCACGGGCATCCTGACCTTCAAGAAGTCGGGCGCCTTGCGCGAACTCGCCGCCGAACTGCCCGCCGACCGCATCATGGTCGAAACCGACGCGCCGTATCTGGCGCCCGGCAAATTCCGCGGCAAGCGCAACGAGCCGTCCTACGTGGTCGAGGTCGCAAAAGTGCTGGCGGAAACGCGCGGGGTTTCGCTGGAAGAAATCTCGCGGCAGACAAGCGAAAACTTCTTCCGCCTGTTTTCCAAGGTGCCAGCGCCGAAGGCGGCCGCATGACGGTAACGCTGACAATCCTCGGCTGTGGTTCCTCTGCCGGCGTGCCGCGTCCCGCCCTCGGCTGGGGCGCCTGCGACCCCAGCAACCCAAAAAACCGCCGCCGCCGCTGTTCGCTGCTCGCCGAGCGGGTCTCGGAGCAGGGCACGACGCGGATCGTGATCGACACCTCTCCCGACCTGCGCGAGCAGCTGATCGATGCCAATGTCGGTCATATCGATGCGGTGTTCCTCACGCATGAGCACGCCGACCAGACCCACGGGATCGACGATCTGCGTTCGGTCGTGCTGCATCAGCGGCGGCGCATTCCGGTCTATCTGAACCAGTCGACCGCGAACGATATCATGTCCAGGTTCTCCTACTGCTTCGTGTCGCCGCCGGGCAGCGACTATCCGCCGATCCTCGATCACCTCACGGTCGAAGCCGGCGAAAACCGCACCATCGAAGGGAAGGGCGGGGCGCTGACGCTGTCGGCCTTCATCGTGCAGCACGGCAACATTCCAGCCCTCGGCTATCGCATCGGCGATGCTGCCTATACGCCCGATGTCAGCGACATCCCGGCCGAGAGCTGGTCGTTGCTGGAAAATCTCGAACTCTGGATCATCGACGGGCTGCGCTATGCCGGCCATCCCAGCCATTTCAGCGTCAACGACGCGCTGTCATGGATCGAGCGCTTCAAGCCGCGCCGCGCCGTCATTACCAACATGCACTCCGACCTCGACTACGAGGCGCTGCGCCAGAGCCTGCCGGCCGGCGTGATCCCCGCGTATGACGGCATGCGGTTGACGCTGGAGCGGGCAGGCTAAGCCCCGCGGCCGCCGCGGCGCGGCAATCGGGAACTTGCGCGCCGCGAACCGCTTATCATCGGACTTCCCTTTCGGGAGAGCCAAGATGATCCGCCGCTTGTTGGCCGCACCGGTTTTGTGGATCTGGCTGCTGTCGCCTGCGGCCGCCATCGACGCCGCGTCGATCAACAACGCGGAATATGAGTCGGCGAAGCCTCCAGGCGCCGGGAAGGTCGACGCGCTCGTCATCAAGGTTCAGGTGCTGCTGGACCGGGCGCGATTTTCTCCCGGAGAAATCGACGGCAAGCTCGGCGAAAACGCGCAGAAGGCTCTGAAGGCGTTCGCCGAGGCGAAGGGGTTGAAGCCGAACCCGCCTCTCACACCGGAGGTATGGAAAGCGCTTGCCGGGACAAGCCCGGACGCCGTTGTCACCGAGTACAAGATTTCCAACGACGACATCAAGGGACCATTCCTGGAACGGTTGCGCGCCAGGATGGAAGAGATGCGGCACCTCAAGGCGCTCGGCTACACCAGCCCGCGCGAGGCCATCGCCGAGAAATTCCACATGAGCGAAGGCCTGCTGGAAGCTCTCAATCCGAAGAAGAAGTTCGATCAGGCCGGTGAAACCATTCTGGTCGCCAACGTGCCCGGAAGCGACGCCAAATTGAAAGTGGGACGGATCGAGGTCGACAAATCACGTCAGACGGTGAAGGGCTTTACCTCGTCGGGCGAACTCGTCGCGTTCTTTCCGGCCACCGTCGGGAGCAAGGAAAAACCGACCCCCAGCGGTACGCTCAAGGTGGTGTCCGTCGATGCCAACCCGAACTATCGCTATAATCCCGACTACAAATTCAAGGGCGTAAAATCGAAAGAGGCCTTCACCATCAAGCCCGGTCCGAACAACCCGGCGGGATCCTACTGGATCGGGCTTTCCGCCGAAGGATACGGCATCCACGGCACGTCGAACCCTTCGACGGTCAGCAAGACTGAATCGCACGGTTGCGTTCGACTGACCAATTGGGATGCCGGCTTGCTTGGCCGGAGCATCAAGAAGGGAACAGCGGTCGTGTTCGTCGAGCTGGCGCCGGCGGGTGGGAAGAGCTGAACCGTTTCACAAAGCTGTTCAAGCGCCTTTTCCGTTCCGATTGCATCGGAGCTGGGTGTAAGCTGCCGTGATACCCAGCAGAGGTGCAGACCGATGCGTATGCGTGGCTTCGTTGCAGTAATTGTCGGCATCGCAGCTTTGCCACTCGCGGCGCACGCGCAGCAGGCTGGTCCCTCGGTCGCGCCGGCGGCCTCGACCGGTACTTCCACGTGCCCGCAGAGTTCGGTCGGGTTTCCCCAGCCGCTCGATGGGCCGCGATGGAATGGCTGGGGGGCGGATCTTGCCAACAGCCGGTTTCAGCCGGCCGCG
>JACDAG010000531.1 GCA_013695565.1 Bradyrhizobium sp. | reverse complement strand
CCATGGGATTCAACCTTTAAGGCCACTGCTTCGATTCGCCAAAACGAATCGCATGCCAGTGCGAACATTTTGCCGGGCTGTGGGTGACGTGAAATCTAAAGCGATATCAGAGCATTGATGGGAAATTCTGATGCAGGACGGTAGTCGCCGTCCTGCATGGCCACCCTGCTTTATTGCGAACGCGGCGCCTGCGGGCCCGACGGCGCCGGTGCACCCTGCTGCTCGTCGACCTTCTTCAGCGTGTCGAGAACACCGCCGCTGGTCGGCGGGGTGATCGGGGTTCCGCCTCCGGTTTGCGTCGCCGGCGTGGTGCCGAGAATCGAGGCCGGCTTGCGGTCGTGGCCGGCAGCCCAGGCCAGGAACAGGCTGGTGACAAAGAACCCTGCCGCCAGAATCGCGGTGGTGCGCGTCAACAAATTGGCGGTGCCGCGGCTCGACATGAAGCCCGCGCCGCCGCCCATTCCGAGGCCGCCGCCTTCGGACTTCTGCAGCAATACCGCGCCGATCAGCACGGCAACGATCATGAGGTGAACGACAATAACGACGGCCTGCATTTCTAACCTTCCGTCACAAGCCGAGAGCGCCGGGTTTCGGCTGCACCATGGAGCTTGCGGGTTTTCCTGAAGTTGCGCGGTGTTACACGATCGGACGGGGCATTGTCACCCCCAACGGCTGCCGATGAGATAATTGCCGCAGGCTTTCCAACAAGCGGCGACAGGCCGCGACACCTTGACATTTCCGGCTTGCGATTATCGATATTTCTCATATAGTAGATGTATGGATACTATTGTAGACAACCTAAGCAACCGCTTGGCGTCCCGCCTGCGGCTCGAACGCGACAGCCGCGGCTGGTCGCTAGCCGATCTCGCCGAACGATCAGGGGTCTCGAAGGCGACCATCAGCAAGATCGAGCGCGCCGAGGTCAGCCCGACCGCAGTGGTGCTGGTGCGGCTGGCGAGCGCCTTCGACCTCACCATGGCGGGCCTGATGCTGCGCGCCGAAGGCCAGGGTGACCGTCTCTCGAAGGCTGGCGAACAGCCGGTCTGGCGCGATCCCGAAACCGGCTATCTGCGAACACAGGTGTTCAACCGCCCCGACCATCCCCTCGAAATCATTCGCGTCGAATTGCCGGCACGGCAGCGGGTGACGCTGCCCGCTTCGTCCTACGCCCATATCCGCCAGGTGCTCTGGGTGCTGGCCGGCGCGCTCGTGATCATCGAGGCCGGCGAACGGCATCTGCTTGGCACCGGTGATTGCCTCGGATTCGGCCCGCCCGCCGAGGTGACGTTTGCCAACGAGAGTGCGGCACCCTGCACCTACGTCGTGGCGCTGGCCCGGAGCTAACAACGATGTCGGAGACCGCGCTCAAGAGCTCCGTGATCGAACAGGCAGGTTCCGAGGATGCGATCGCGCCCGGCCACAATGGCGGCCCGCCGCTCGACGAGGCGCACCGGCCGGAATGGGGCAATGACGGAATCGGAAACTATTTCTACTGGAAGGCCGCGCACCGCAGGGCCTGGCGCAACCCCTCACCCGGCATCGTCGCCTTTCGCATCCAAAGGGCCGAGCGGCTGGGGCTGACCTACGAAGAGTACACGCTGGAAATTCTCGAGCGCGGCCAACATCTCCAGATCGAGGACGTCGAACGGATTGCCGAGATCAAGCGGGCCCGCGCCGCCAAGAACCGAGACTGAATGAAATGCCGGATATCGAAATCAAACCGTTGATCCCGTCGCCGGAAATCCGCGCGAGCCTGACCGAGATGCTGATCGAGGCCGTGGCGCATGGGGGTTCGGTCAGTTTCATGCATCCGCTGTCACCAGAGATCGCCGACGCGTTCTGGGAGAAATCGCTGGCCGCGGCGGCGCGCGGAGAACGGATCATTCTCGGCGCGTTCGACGGCGATCAACTGGTCGGAACGGTCACGCTGGTGCTGGACCTTGCACTCAACCAGCCGCACCGCGCGGAAATCATCAAGATGATGACGCGGGTCAGCCATCGCGGCCGGGCCGTGGCGAAGGCGCTGCTGCACGCGGCCGAGCGCGTGGCGATCGAGCACGGGCGCTGGCTACTGGTGCTCGACACCGCCTCCGATGAAGGCGCGTCTGGACTATACGAGCGCGTCGGCTTCACGCTGTCCGGGATCATTCCGGACTACGCCTACAAGCCCCACGGCGGCATGACCGGCACGATGTTCTACTGGAAGCGTCTCCAGCAACCCGTCCCGGCTTAACAGCCCGCCGCGATCGCGAGGAAATCGGCCGCCTTCAGGCTGGCGCCCCCCACCAGTGCGCCGTTGACGTTGGCGACCGCCATCAGCTCGGCGGCGTTCGAGGGCTTGACCGAACCGCCATAGAGAATCCGGATCTTGTTGCCTTCGGCCTTAAATCGGTCGGTGAGCACACCACGGATAAACTGATGAACTTGCTCGACATCTTTCGCCGTCGGGGTCAGCCCGGTGCCGATGGCCCAGACCGGCTCATAGGCCACGACGAGGTTGGCTGACGTCGATCCATCCGGCAACGATCCCCCAAGCTGGCCGCCGCAGACGTCCAGCGTCTGCCCGGCATCGCGCTGGCCTTGAGTCTCGCCGATGCAGACGATGGCGGTGAGCCCCGCCCGCCAGGCGGCTTCGGCCTTCTGCCGGACCAGGGCGTCGGTTTCGCCATGGTCGGCGCGGCGCTCGGAGTGACCGACAATGATGGCGCTGGCGCCCGCATCGGCCAGCATTTCGGCCGAAAGGTCGCCGGTATGGGCACCGGAGGCCTTGGGATGGCAATCCTGGGCGCCGACGGCGAGTTTTGAGCCCCTGGCCTTGTCGGCAAAGCCCGCAATCAGCGGCGCCGGGGAGCAAACCAGGAGATCGGCCTTAGCAGCCACCGCTGCGGCACCTTCGCGCATCGCTTCAAATTCGGCCAGCGAGGACTTGAGGCCGTTCATTTTCCAGTTGCCGGCAATCAGGTGCCGAATGGCGTCGGGCATGTCGATTTTCTCTCGAATATGGGGCTCTCATCCGCTAGCAGAGGCGCGGCAGCAGTTCCAGATACCGCTTCAAGTGCTCTCTGAGCCGTTAACCGGTTCAATTGGCGAGGTTGCGGGGGACCGGCTGCCACTTTATGATGCGAAATCAACTCGGGTAGACGCCCTGTTGCGGTATTCACATCCGAAACCGCCTTGGGTATGACCCGGTTCCCCTCCTACAAAACAAGTTGGACCCATGCTTCGAGGAATACGCAAAGCCTCATCAAACTGGCTCGGCAAGACCATCATGAGTGTCGTCATGGGGGTGCTGATCCTCAGCTTTGCGGT
>JACDAG010000284.1 GCA_013695565.1 Bradyrhizobium sp. | reverse complement strand
CCATCATCTCGCCGCGCGGGAGTAATGGGTATCGCTGCGCTCCACCCATCCTACGAGCTACACGACTTCGCCGCGCGCCATTGCCGCGGCGTTGCGGATCGCTGATATATTGGTCTTGTAGGCGTCCAACGTGCCGCCCTTGAACACTGCGGAGCCTGCGACCAGCGCGTTGGCGCCGGCGGCGGCAAGTTCGCCCGCTACCTCGGGACCGACGCCGCCGTCAACCTCGATATCGATCGGGCGTCCCGCGGTCATCGCCCTGAGGTCGCGGACCTTGCCGAGTGCCGAGCGGATGAAGGCCTGACCGCCGAAGCCGGGGTTGACCGACATCACAAGCACGAGGTCGATCAGGTCGATCACATATTCGATGGCGCTCGCCGGCGTGCCCGGATTGAGGGAGACGCCGGCCTTCTTGCCGAGCGCGCGGATCGCCTGCAGCGAACGATGCAGATGCGGACCTGCCTCGGCATGGACGGTGATCTGATCGCAGCCGGCTTTTGCAAACGCTTCGAGATAGGGATCGCAGGGCGAGATCATCAAATGCGCGTCGAAGATCTTCCTGGTATGCGGGCGCATCGCCTTGATGACGTCAGGGCCATAGGAAATGTTCGGCACGAAGTGCCCGTCCATCACATCGAGATGGATCCAGTCGGCGCCGGCCTGATCCACCGCGCGGACTTCCTCGCCCAGCTTGGCGAAATCCGAAGCCAGGATCGACGGTGCGATGACGAGGGGACGCGACGCAAATTGTTGGGACATGTGCGCTCCCGTTGCACTTCCAGGGGGCCGATCGGCTCCGCGTAACATGCAGGGCGGCCGGGGGCAATGCGGCCGCAAACGAGACCTGTGGGTAGGAAAAATCTGCCGCGGCGGGCAGCTATTGCCGGTCATGGTGCGGTCCCGGCGGATCCGGCGGGATCAGGGAACCCGCGATTTTGTTGGGTTTTTTGCCGCAACACGTCGCTGGCATGGCGCTTGCTGAGCAACAGGCGTGAACGAGGGGCCGCAGTTCGCGGTGATGTTGGGGTTCAGTCATGTTGCTTGCTCTTGGTGCCGCGTCATCGGCGATCGATGCCCTCCAGGCGCTGACTTCGTCGAAGTCGTCGTCTGCAAAATCCACCAGCCCGACTCAGGGCTCGCCGTTTGACCTCTCCGGGAACGCCTCGACCTCGATCTCCTCCGGCGGCAATACCGGCGGCGGCGGTAGTTCGTCGATCTCGCCGCAGACCATGAGCGCGCTTCTCGCTGCGCAAAGCCAGTCCCCGACCGACGCGAGTGCTGTAGCGCCCAAGAGCCGTTCGGACGCGCTCAAGGACCTGTTCTCGCAGATCGACGGGAATGGCGACGGCAAGATCACCAAATCGGAATTTGAAGACGCGCTCGGCGCGGGCGGCACCAATCTGAAGAATGCCGACGACGTGTTCGCCAAGCTCGACAAGGACGGCGACGGCTCGGTCAGCCTCGAGGAGATGTCGTCGGCGCTGAAGGGCGGCAAGGGCCGTCACCACGCGCATAACGCCAGCGGTTCCAGCGAGAACGGATCGAGTTCCGATCCCCTGATGCAGGCGCTGCAGGGCGCTTCCACCACCTCGGTCACCAACAGCGACGGTTCGGTGACGACCTCGCTGACCTATGCCGACGGATCGAAGGTGACGATGACATCGGCTGCCTCGGGCGCTTCGTCGAGCACCGCAACATCGTCGTATAATTTCATCGAGCAAATGATCCAGCGTCAGGCCCAGGCGATTTCAACTTCTGCCACGACGGCATCGCTGTCGGTCTCAGCTTGATGCCAGCATGATCCGGAAAAGTGGGAACTTCCGAAGAGATCATGCTGAAACAAAAAGGTAGAGCGAGATGACAAAGTCATCACGCTCTAGGAACCCGGCGACGTTTCGGCGCGCGACCTAGCCGAAGCGATCCCCCCACGCTGGTAGCGCGCCCAGAAAGGGCAGCGCGGTCGCGCTATGGACGCCGCGCGCAATCGCGCGGGCAACCACATTGGCGGCGACCATCCCGAGTTCGGTAACGCCGATCAAGGGATCGACCGGCTTTTTGCCGGTGGCCGCCGCAAACACCACGTCACCATCGGTCGGCGCATGCACGGGGTAGATCGCACGCGCCATGCCGGTATTCGCGATCATCGCCAGCCGCTTGGCCTGCGACTTCGTCAGGTCAGCGTCGGTGACGACGACGACCAGCGTGGTATTTTCCCCGGACGTCGCTGCCGGGCCGCCCTTGAGCCGGGCCTTCAACATGTCCTTTGTGAATGATGGCGGCAGTCCGCGGCCGCCGAATTCGTCGCCGATCTCGAAAGGCGCGGCCCAGAACCACGGCCCGTCGCCGACCGTGACGCTGCCGACCGCGTTGACCACCGCAAGCGCGGCTACCTTGATGCCGCCTGTCGTGGCCGCCGATGCCGAACCGATGCCGCCCTTGAAATTGGCGGTGGTGGCGCCCAGCCCGGCGCCGACGCTGCCGAGCGCGAAATCCTCAGCCGCCGCCACGGCCGCGGCGTATCCGAGATCGCGGTAGGGCGCGAAGCGGCCCCAGGCCTTGTCGCCGCCGTTGAGCAGATCGAAACAGATCGCGCCGGGCACGATCGGGATCAGGGCGCCGCCCACCGCGAAGCCGCGGCCTTGTTCGGCGAGCCAGGCCTGCACCCCGCCGCCGGCCTCGAGCCCGAACGCCGAGC
>JACDAG010000264.1 GCA_013695565.1 Bradyrhizobium sp. | reverse complement strand
CAGTACGACCGCGTGCCGGCGCTGGTGGCCGACTTGATCCAACGGCGCGTGGCGGTGATCGCCTCGCCGGGCTTCCCGGCCGGTGCGCTCGCGGCCAAGGCTGCGACCGCGACGATCCCGATCGTATTCGGTGTCGGGGACGACCCGGTCAAGCTCGGTCTGGTCGTAAGCGTGGCGCGGCCGGGCGGCAACGCGACCGGCATAAATTTTTTCATGCACGAGATTGTCTCTAAGCGGCTGGGGCTTTTGCGCGAGCTTATTCCAAATGCCGCTCGCGTTGCCGAGCTGGTTAATCCCGGCAATGCGGCGGCAGCCGAAGCCACCTTCGATGAAGCGCGCAGGGTTGCGCAGACACTGGGGATGCAAATCCTTGCTTTCAACGCCAGCACCGTCGCCGAAATCGACGCAGCCTTTGCCGCCATCGCGCGCGAGCGAGCCGACGCGCTGCTAGTGGGCGGCGACGGCTTCTTTAACAGCCGCCGCGTGCAATTTGCCACGCTGGCGGCGCGCGACAAGTTGCCGATGATTGGCGGCACGCGGGAGGCCACCCAAGACGGCGGGCTGATGAGCTACGGGGCCGGCATCGCTGACATGTTCCGTCAGGTCGGCATCTACGCCGGCAGCATCGTCAAGGGCACGAAGCCGGCGGACCTGCCGGTCCTACAGTCGACCAAGTTCGAATTCGTCATCAATCTGCGGACCGCAAAAGCACTCGGACTCGCCGTTCCGCCCACGCTGCTCGCCCGCGCCGACGAGGTGATCGAATAGCGATGCTGTTCTTCCGCAGTGCTAAGTGACGCGATTGGCACTACGCGCACTAATACGCTTCCTTCGCGTCGGCCTCCGCGCTGTTCTGCACGAGATCGAGGCTTGCCTCGATCTTGCCGAGCAGGGCGGCGAGATTTTTGCGTTCCTGCGCCGACAGGCACGACAGGATTTCCTGCTCCCGGCGCAGCAGCCGCGGGATCAGTTCCTCGTACAGCGCCTTGCCTTTTCCCGTCATGCGCAGCCGGAATTCGCGGCGGTCGTCGGCATTCTCGACGCGCTCGATCATCTGCCGTTTCATCAGTGTGGTGACCGCGCGGCTGATCGTCGACTTATGGGTGCGGGTGCATTGCGCGATGAATTGCGCACTGCAGGGGTCATTGCGGAAACCCAGCGTCGCCAGCACGCGCCATTCCGGAATATCGAGCCCGTAACGCGCCTGGTACTCGGCCGAGAGTGCCGAGGAGACTTCGGCGGCCAGCCGGTTCAGCCGGAACGGCACGAACTTGAAGAGGTCGAGCCGCGCGCTGTTTTTGGCGGTTTTCGCGGGCGCGCCATCCTTGTCCTTGCGCGCGCCGCTGTCGGGCTCGGACCGCGGCCTGCTCTCGCTTGACGACGCGTTAGCCAAAATCGCTCCAATTTGAGTTGACGCCGGGGGCGCCAGCGGGTTTAAGATAGTTGCAGATGCGACTAATTTAGCAAGATCGCGCGCCCTTGGCTAGAGCATGATCCGGAAAAGTGGATCCCGGTTTTCCGACAAGATCATGCTCAAACAAAAAGCAACGGATGGTCCAGACCAAAACCCAGTTCGGCTATCGCAGGCACCCCGACCAGGATCGAGCTGGCGCTGGCGCGGCCGAGCACCCGATCGTCGTGGTCGGTGCCGGGCCGGTGGGGCTGTCGCTCGCGATCGATCTGGCGCAGCGTGGCCAATCCGTGGTGCTGCTCGACGATGCCGACCGGATCGGCGAGGGCTCGCGCGCGATCTGTTTTTCCAAACGCTCGCTGGAATTCTGGGACCGGCTCGGCATCGGCCAGCGCATGGTCGACAAGGGCGTGGTCTGGAGCGTCGGCAAGATCTTTCATGGCGACAGGCAGCTCTTCCAGTTCAATCTGTTGCCGGAGGAGGGTCACAAGCGGCCCGCCTTCATCAACCTGCAGCAGTTCTATGCCGAGGCCTATCTGGTCGATCGGGTCGGGGAGCTCTCGGCGATCGACCTGCGCTGGCGCAACAAGGTGGTGTCGGTCGATGACGCAGCCGATGGCGTACTGCTGGAAGTCGATACGCCTGACGGCCGATACGAAATGCTGTGCGACTGGCTGGTCGTCGCCGATGGCGCGCGCAGTCCGGTCCGCGGCATGCTGAGCCT
>JACDAG010000262.1 GCA_013695565.1 Bradyrhizobium sp. | reverse complement strand
GCGCTGAGCCGCGCCAGGTGATCAGCGTGCGTCGCTCGACCATCGGCTATGTCAGCCAGTTCTTGCGGGCGGTACCGAGAGTGACGACGATCGACGTGGTGGCTGAGCCCCTGATCGCAAACGGGGTGGTGCGTCCCGAGGCCCGCGAGCAGGCCGGCGCGCTGTTGCGCCGCCTCAACATTCCAGAGCGGTTGTGGGCGTTGCCGCCATCGACGTTCTCCGGCGGCGAACAGCAGCGCGTCAATATCGCGCGGGGCTTCATTTCCGACCTGCCGATCCTGCTGCTGGATGAACCGACCGCTTCGCTCGACGCCGCCAATCGCGCCGTCGTGGTCGAATTGATCGACCAGAAGAAGCGCCAGGGCGTCGCGATGGTCGCGATCGTCCATGACGACGAAATTCGCCAACTGATCGCGGACCGGATCGTTGATGTGGCCTTGTTTGCCTCGGCGGCATAGGGAAGAGAAGTGAGATGAACGCTACCAAGCACGAAACCAAGAGCGAAGTCATCTTGGGCAATGCCGGCATCGTCCTCGCCGATCGGGTGATCGAGCGCGGTTGGGTCGTAATTGCCGATGGCCGCATCGCCGAATTCGGCGAGGGGGATGCGCCTGGGCGAGCTGAGGACGCCGCCGGCGATCTCGTGATGCCCGGCCTGATTGAACTGCACACCGATCATCTTGAAGCGCATTACGTGCCACGGCCAAAAGTGTTCTGGGATCCGATCGCGGCTGTTGTCTCCTATGACGGACAGCTGGCCACGTCGGGCATCACCACGGTGCTGGATTCGCTGCGGGTCTGGCGCGAGGATGGCGCCGAGGAGGTTGACGGCCGGGCCGGGGTGCTGGCAAAGGCGATCACCACGGCGCGCGAGGAAAATCTGCTGCGGGCCGATCACTTCCTGCATCTGCGCTGTGAGATACCGATGCCGAGCGTGGTCGAGGAAGCCAAGGAGCTGATCGACCGGCCGGACATCCGGCTGATGTCGCTGATGGACCACACGCCGGGACAGCGCCAGTTCCGCGATGAAGGGAAGCTGCGCGACTATTACCGCGGCAAGAACGGCGGCAAGACCGACGCCGAGCTCGACGTGCTGTTCGAGCAGCGCTTCGCCTACCAGAAGAAGTATGCGGCGACCAATATGCGCGAGATCGTCGCCCTGGCGCATCAATACAAGATACCGCTCGCCAGCCATGACGACACGACAGAGGAAAACGTCATCGACGCGGTGCGCGACCGCGTCGCGGTGGCGGAATTTCCGACCACGATGGAAGCCGCGCGCGGCCTGCATCAGGCCGGCATCGGTATCCTGATGGGCGCGCCGAACGTGGTGCGCGGCGGTTCGCATTCCGGCAACATCGCCGCCGTCGATCTCGCACGCGAGGGACTGTTGGACATCCTGTCATCCGACTACATTCCCTCGAGCCTGCTGATGGCAGCCCTTCAATTGCCGCGGCACGTTCCCGCCATCGATCTCGCTTCCGCCGTCCGCACCGTCACCAAGACGCCGGCCGAGGCTGTCGGGCTTTCCGACCGTGGCGAAATCGCCATCGGCAAGCGCGCCGATCTGATCCGGGTCCATGTGGCGCGCGACATCCCGGTGGTGCGCAGCGTCTGGCGGGAAGGGCAGCGTGTCGCATGACCGATGTACTGACCGCATCAACAGGCCATTCGGATGCGATCGGACCGGGGCGGCTCATTCTGGTGGTCGGCCCGAGCGGCGCCGGCAAGGATACGCTGCTTGGGCTTGCCAAAGCGGCCTGCGTCGACGACGGCAATGTCGTATTCCCGCGCCGGGTGATCACGCGGCAAGCCTCGGCCTCCGAGGACAATGAGGAGGTCAGCGCTGGCACTTTCGAGGCGGCGCTGGAGCGGGACGAATACGCCATGCATTGGGAAGCCCATGGCCATCGCTATGCGCTGTCGCGTGCCCTCGACGACGAAATCCGCGCCGGGCATACCGTCATCGCCAACGTTTCGCGCACCATCATCGCGGCGATGCGCCGCGCCTATGCCGACGTCACGGTGGTCTCGATCACAGCACCGCCGAACGTGCTTGCGGAGCGGTTGGCGATGCGCAGCCGCAGCAGCGACGGCAAGATCGAACACCGGCTCAGCCGCACGGTGGACGAGGCCGCGCCCGATGTCACCATCGTCAATACCGGTAGCGCCGATTTTCACGCGCGCCAGCTGGTGCGGGCGATCAAGGGCGAGAAGTGGGACGAGTAGATAGCGTTTTCGAGCGAAGTGGATACCGGTTCGCGTAAAGAAAATGCGTCAGAAAAGGAGCTGGGACGCAAATGTCTGTCATCACGACGATCGAGCAGCTCGAGGCGATCTATGGTTTTCCTGGTGAGGCCTCGACGGTCAAGGTTGCGGACCGCGTCACGCCATCCTACCGGAAGCTGATGGATCAATCGCCGTTCGCGGCGCTGGCGACCTGTGGGCCGGAGGGGCTGGATTGCTCGCCGCGCGGCGATCTGGCCGGCTTCGTGCGGATCCATGACGAGAAGACGCTGATGATGCCGGACCGCCGCGGCAACAACCGCTGCGATTCCCTGCGCAATATCGTGCGAGATTCCCGGATGGCGCTGCTGTTCCTGATCCCGGGCGCCGGCAGCACGCTGCGCGTCAACGGCCGGGCGCATGTTTCCGCGGAGCCTGAGCTGCTCGCGTCGTTCAAGATGGATGGCAAGGCGCCACGCACGGTGATCGTCATGACGGTGGAGGATATCTATTTCCAGTGCGCCCGCGCCATCGTCCGCGCCGATCTGTGGAATCCAGACAAGCGCGTCGATCCGAAGACGCTGCCGACAGCAGGCGATATCCTGGCCGAGATGAGCGACAACACCGTGGGCGGCGAGAAATACGACCGTGAATGGCCGGAGCGCGCGCGGCAGACGATGTGGTGA
>JACDAG010000258.1 GCA_013695565.1 Bradyrhizobium sp. | reverse complement strand
CGTTACCCCGCTATCTGTGCCATGCGCTACATCTGTGCAACTGCACAAATACAAGGCATGCATTCCATCCCTTTTGATGCAGTCCGGAACGTTTAACCCGGTAAAATCACGGAGCTTTTCCGGTTTTTCGCGGCTGAGCCCTGTTGGCACATCGATTGCTTAAATGCATCTCAGTCAATGACGACTGCCGTCCTACGGATTGCCAAAGCCAGTGTTGGCCACGGCGCAGGGATCAAGCGACCTCAATGAGGCGTTTGGAGCAGTCATCGGGACCACTCCAAAAAACCTTGTGCATCTCTGTTTCTGATCAAGCGTGACCGTGTGACCCGCGGCGCCCGATGGAAGCGTGTGGCTTCCGTTGATGGCGTGGGACGCGCGCACGCGAGGACGGCCTGCGGCTCTCGGACGTCGGCGCGGGCGATTCAACGGCTGGCGCTTTTTGATTTTTGCGAAAATAAGGGGAACTGGAATGGCCTATCTCGTGCCTTCGGAATTCGTGACCAAGATGGTCGACGCCGGAGAGTCCAAAATCTTCATGTCGACGCGCGACACCATCATCCGCGCCTATATGGCCGGCGCGATCCTGGCGCTCGCTGCAGCGTTTGCCGTTACCATCAACGTCAACACCGGCGTGTCGATCGTCGGCGCGGCGCTGTTTCCGGTCGGCTTCTGTATGCTCTATCTGTTCGGCTTCGACCTTTTGACCGGTGTGTTCGTGTTGTGTCCGCTGGCCCTGATCGACAAGCGTCCGGGTGTGACCATCGGCGGCGTGCTGCGCAACTGGAGCCTGGTGTTCGTCGGCAATTTCGCCGGCGCCTTCACGGTCGCTGTGATGATGGCGATCGTCTTCACCTTCGGCTTCACGTCGCCTCCCGACAAGGTCGGCCAGGTCATCGGCACCATCGGCGAAAGCCGCACGGTCGGTTACGCCTCGCATGGCTTTGGCGGCATGCTCACCCTGTTCGTTCGCGGCATGCTCTGCAACTGGATGGTCTCGGCCGGCGTCGTCGGTGCGATGATCTCGACCACGGTCAGCGGCAAGGTGATCGCGATGTGGATGCCGATCATGCTGTTCTTCTACATGACCTTCGAGCATTCCATCGTGAACATGTTCCTGTTCCCGTCGGGCCTGTTGCTGGGCGGCCATTTCACGGTCATGGATTATCTGCTCTGGAACGAGATCCCGACCGTGGTCGGCAATCTCGTCGGCGGTCTCGCATTCACCGGCCTGACGCTGTACGCCACCCACATCAAGACGGCGCCGAAACGCGCGGTGGGTTGACCGCATCGGCCATCAGCGCGTTCACGCGCGTCTTCGACGCGCTATGGGTCTCAACTCCTGTTATGCTCAGGGTTTGAGACCCCCATTTCCTTTTGACGGGACAGATGCCGCGTGAACTGAAAATATCGGTCGGGCAATATTCTGACAAAGGTCGCAAGGAGACCAATCAGGATTTTCACGGCGTCCTGATTCCGACCGAGCCGCTGTTGAGCCTCAAGGGCATCGCCATCGTACTGGCGGACGGCATCTCCAGCAGCAATGTCAGCCGGGTCGCTGCCGAGTCCGCGGTCAAGGGCTTCCTGACCGACTATTACTGTACCTCGGAATCCTGGTCGGTGCGGACCTCGGCGCAGCGCGTGCTGGAGGCGACCAATTCCTGGCTGCACTCGCAAACGCGAAGAAGCCAGTATTCCTATGACAGGGATCGCGGCTACGTCTGCACGCTGAGCGCCATCGTCCTGAAATCGACCACGGCGCATCTGTTTCACGTTGGCGACAGCCGGATCTATCGGGTTTCCGGCAATTCGCTGGAGCAGCTGACCAACGACCATCGCGTCGTCATCTCGTCGGAGCAGAGCTATCTCGGCCGCGCGCTTGGGGTCAATCCGCAGGTCGAGATCGACTATGTGATGTCCAGGGTCGAGAATGGCGACACCTTCGTGCTGGTCACCGACGGCATCTACGAGCATGTCGCCGATCGCCATATCGCGCGTACCATCCGGGACAATGCCGATGATCTCGACAGTGCGGCGAAGGCTGTCGTCGAACTGGCCTTCGAGCTCGGCAGCAAGGACAATCTCACCATCCAGATCGTTCGGGTCGAGGAACTGCCCGAGAGCGGTGCCAGCGAAGTGTTCGGGCAGCCGCGCGAACTGCCGCTGCCGCCGCTACTCGAAGCGCGCCAGCTGTTCGATGGCTATCGCATCGTTCGCGAACTGCACGGCTCGAGCCGCAGCCACATTTATCTCGCCGTCGACATCGAGAGCGAGGAGGTCGTCACCCTCAAGATTCCGTCGATCGACCTGCGCGACGACCCGGAATATCTGAAGCGGTTCATGATGGAGGAGTGGGTGGCGCGGCGGATCGACAGCCCGCATGTGCTCAAGCCCTGCCTGCCGTCGCGCAAGCGAAATTTCCTTTACGTCGTGACCGAATACATCGACGGCCAGACGCTGACGCAATGGATGATCGACAACCCGCGGCCGACGCTGGAAACGGTGCGCGGCATCGTCGAACAGATCGCCAAGGGGCTGCGCGCGTTTCATCGCAAGGAGATGCTGCATCAGGACGTCCGGCCCGACAACATCATGATCGACGCCACCGGAACCGTGAAGATCATCGATTTCGGCTCGACCAAGATCACCGGCGTCATCGAAGCCGCGCCATCCGGCAATCGCAACGACATTCTCGGCACCGCGCAGTACACCGCGCCGGAATATTTTTTGGGCGAGCCGGTCTCTTCGCGCTCCGACCTGTTCTCGCTCGGGGTCATCACCTATCACATGCTGACGGGAGAGCTGCCCTACGGCGCCGCGGTCGCGAAGGCGCGGACGCGGTCGCAGTTCAACAAGCTGCTCTACCGCCCGGCCTCGCACCGCGACCGCGAGATTCCGGTATGGGTCGACGGCACGCTGGAGCGCGCGGTGCATCCGAACCCCTACAAGCGGTATGACAGCCTGTCGGAATTCCTGCACGATTTGCGTCATCCCAACGCCAATTACGTCAGCAATTCATCCACGCCGCTGATCGAACGCAACCCGCTGCTGTTCTGGAAATCGACCACGGTCGTGCTGGCGCTGGCGGTGATCCTGCTGCTGGCGATGCAGCACGGGATGCACCGGTGATTCGGTATCGCCGTTCTTCCTCCCGGGACGCCTCTTGATCGGGCGACCTTGCGCAGATGTTACCGCGCAAATGCGCGTTGGAATGGGGCGGGAACCCCCCGCATTCAAAATGGTCTGCATCCTGCTCGACTTGTTCGGCAAGGCCATGATTAGATGATGGGCTTGGAGAGAGTCCATGGATAGCCTCACAGCGCTGATTGCCGTTTCGGTTGCCATTCTGCTGGGCGCCATGAGTCCGGGGCCGAGCTTTTTGATCGTGGCCCGGACCGCCATTGCAAGCTCAAGTGCCCGGGGCGTATGGGCCGCGCTCGGCATGGGGATCGGTGGTGCCGCGTTTGCACTGGCCGCTTCGCTCGGGCTGCAACTGCTGCTGGCGACGGTGCCGGCCATCTACAAGGCATTGCAACTCGCGGGGGCGGCTTACCTGCTCTTCATCGCCTACAGGCTTTGGAAGTCCGCGCCTGACGCTCTGGAGACGGCAGGCCATGAGGTGGTCCGTCAGGACTCTTGGCGACAGGCCTTGCTGCTCGGTCTGGGCACGCAGCTCAGCAACCCCAAGGCCGCGATCGTCTACGCCAGCGTGTTTTCCGCAGTCCTTCCCAAAGTGCCCTCCCTGTCGATGGTCGCGGTGCTGGCTCTCACGGTGTTTGCCATCGAGTTCGCCTGGTACGTCCTTGTGGCAATCGCATTTTCGACCGGCAAGGCTCGCCAGGCTTACACGCGCGGCAAGATATGGATTGACCGGCTGGCCGCCGGGGCCATCGCCGCGCTCGGTGTGAAAATTCTGGCCGATGCCGAATTGCGGTGACGCCTAAGGTCTAGTTCCCCGGGCCTCGCTCCTCCGGCACACTGATCTGACCTCGACGAAATGGATTGAGGCGCCGCCTGCGAAGGGGGCAAAGAATCAAAACCGCGGAGGACAGGATGAGCAGGCTTTCTTGGCGCTGGTGGTCGCGACGCAGCGACAAATCAGCGGATGAGGCGAAGCCCTCGTCGGAGACATTTGACGGCGCTGATCGGCGCCAGTTGCTGCAGGCCTTTTCCGCGATCGCCGGCAGCGGCGCCCTGGCTGTGATGCCGCAACCCGCCGCAGCGAAAGATTCGAGCGAACTGCCGCCGCCCAAGCGGGCGCTGACCGGTCGCAATGAAGCCGGCAAGTCGGTGTTCAAGTCGTTTGATGTCACGTCCAAGGTGGTGGAGATCGACTCCAATCCAGGCCTGACGTTCTACGAACTCTACATGACCGAGGGTGTGCCGCAGCTCACCGGCCTGGAGCCGGACCCGATGCTCAAGGGCACCAAAGCCTTTCCCGGCCCCGGCGGCACGATGTTTCGCCTGATCTCCTATCCGCCGAAGCGGCCCGAAGGCTACAAGCCGCCGGCCGGAGTCACGTTCGAAAGTGCGTTGCAGGAAATGTCGGACAAGGTCCCCGGCATGGGCGACCATTTCGAGCGCGGCGCGCCCGGCATGCACACGTCCGGTACCATCGATTACGGCGTCGTGGTTCGGGGCGAGATGACGCTCGAACTGGACGACGGACAAAAGGTTCATCTGCGACAGGGCGACTGCATCGTGCAGAACGGCACAAGGCATTGCTGGCGCAATCCGTTGCCGGAGCCTTGTCTGATGGCCTTCATCTCGGTTGGCGGCAAGCGCGGCTAAACCCTTCATCCGTCATTGCGAGCCAACGGGTCGCGCGAACGCGCGCCCGATGACAGGCTCCGCGAAGCAATCCATGCTTGCGTTCGGGCGATCGTGGATTGCTTCGTCGCTTCGCTCCCTTGCGCAAACGCTTCGCGTTTGTCGGAGGCAATGACGAGCAATCCGCCCTGCCGGTTCTCGCGGATTACGGCTCCCCGTATTTGCCCGGAATCCACAATCGTCCGGCCCTACGCTATCGAATGCCCGGGGCAGGTTTTCATCACTTGCAAATTTGAGCGAGGCCGCTGACATCACTCAGCGGCCTTATTATTTTGGGAACCCGTGCCGGTCAAAGCGGTTCCATTCGTGCAACCACCGCTGCACCGGCTTCATTTCACCTTGTCCTGCGACAGATCCATGATCATGCGCGCGGACAGATAAAGCCGCGGCACGATGGTCTCCAGCTTGACGTATTCGGCGTCGTTGGAGTGGGCGCCGAAGCCGCTAAGACCAAAGCTCTCGATGACGGCGGCGTTGGTCTTCAGTGCGGCGAACGCAGCATCGGTGCCGCCGCCGGTGGCGACGTCGAGCACTTTCATTGGCACCCCCAGTTCCTCGTAGATCGCAACGCCGTGGGCCGCCAGGCGGCGCGAGGCGGACGAAGCTTCCAGCGGTGGGCGGCGCACCTCGAACCGGAGCTGAACCTTGGCGTCGGCGATCCGTTGCGTCTTGATGCGTTGCTGCAGGGTGGCCTCCAGCTCGATGAACTCAGATACCTTCAGCGCCCTTGCGTCGCCCTGCGCGGTGGCCTGCGCCGGGATCACGTTGCGGTTGGTACCGGCCTGCGACACCGTCCAGTTCAGGCTCAGGCCCTGTTCGCGCCGCGACAGGTCGCTCAATTGCAGCAATTGATGGGAAAGCTCGTAGAGCGCGTTGACGCCCTTGTCCGGCGCGCTGCCGGCGTGCGAGGCCTTGCCATCCACCGTCAGGTACGCCGCGCCAATCCCGCTGGTGGCCAGGCGCAGGCTGCCATCCATTCCGCCGCCTTCATAGGAGAGCACGGCGTCCTGTTCGCCCGCCATGCGCGTGATCGCGCTGCGCGAGCCCGGTGAGCTGATCTCCTCGTCGCCGTTGATCAGCACCGTCAGCGTGCCGTAATCTTGGAATTTTAGTTTCTGCAGCAGCGCCACCGCTTGCAGGATCACGGCGATGCCCTGCTTGTCGTCGGCGATACCGAGCCCATAGGCGCGCTCGCCGTCGATGCGGAACGGCTGATCCTTCAGCATGCCGCGCAGATACACTGTGTCCATGTGGGCGATCAGCATGATCTTCCTGGTGCCGGTTCCCTTGAACTCGGCGTGCACCATGGCGCCCGGCTTTTCCGGCGTGTCGTCCATCCGGTAGACGTCGGAAGGCTCGATGATCGCGACCTTACCGCCGAGCTTCGTCAGCCGTTCGGCGATCAACGCCGCGAGGCGAGCCAGGCCCTCAGCATCCTTGCTGCCGGATTCGATGTTGACGAGTTCGCGCAGCGTGTCGAGCAGCGGCGCTTTCTCCTGCTGCGCCAGCTCGTGGATGTTGGCCACCGGCGCCGCCCGCGACGGCAAGGCCGACAAGGCGAGCGTGCAGGCAGCGATACAGGCAAGGGGGAAGCGGGCGGGATGGGGCATGGTGAGGCTTTCGAAGGAGGGCTCAATGAAATTGAGACTACATCCGACGCGATCAATAGTAACCTGAAGTATGTGTTTGCTTCAAACGTTCGCGTGAAATGGTCGCATCGGCGGGAGATCGAGATGGATGATCGAACCGAGCGGGCAGCGCTGCAGCGCCATTGGGACGCATCGGACGCGAGCGATTTCGAGGTCGAGCATGAAATCTACCGCGAGGATGCCGTGCTTGATTATCCGCAATCCGGCGAGCGGATCCGCGGCCGGCGCAACATTCAGGAGAGCCGGACCGTCCAGCCGAACGAGAGGCGTTTTACGGTCCGGCGCATGATCGGCAGCGGCGAACTCTGGATCACCGAATTCGTGCTGACCTATGACGGCATCCCATCATACGTGGTGAGCATTATGGAATTCCGCGACGGGCTGGTGGCCAACGAAACGCAATATTTCGCCGACCGGTTCGAGCCAGGACCGTCCCGTGCGCATCTTGGCGAGCGAACGGGAGAAAGCTCGTAGGGCAGAGCGCCGCGAGCACGACCGTAATTCACCCTGCCGCGGCACAACATCACGCGTGCTGGCTCACGCGTTGCGCCGGTCGGCTTCAACAGGATCGTCCGCCGTGTGCATGCCCCCCGGCTAATTCACGATTGCGACGCGGTCCTGAACTAAATCGGCCAGATGGGGCCAATGGAGTGGAACCAAAGTTCCCCCTTGGAATTAGCGCTGAAACCAAGGGAGATGGCGCGCGATGGACCGGGTAACGCGATGTTTGCACTGCGGAAAGAGAATGGTCCCCGCACCCAGCTTTACCGGCAGGACCGAACTGCAGTGCGTATTCTGCAACAAACTCGATCCCCTCAAAATCGAAGCCGCCAAATGGGCGGACAGCCCGCTCGCCACGCCGTTCAAGGCAATCGAGACAACCCGCTAAAGCCGCCGGGCTTCGCAGGCGTCAAGGCGAGATGCCGAAGGAGTTTCTCAGTTTGAAATCTCTGGAGGACTGGGAGGCGGCAGGCCGTACTGCTCGGCCCGTCTGGCTGCCAGCTTCCGATAGGCTGCCGCTTGATCCAACAATTCAGTTTTGAATTTGGAGTCGCGTTCGTTCATGGCGAGGCGTTCAAGGTTTACCGCGCGCTCAAGATATTCGGTGAGCATCTTCATAACAGGTTCGGGCGCTGCCCAAACCAGGCGGGGGCCGGAAACGAAGACGTATTTAGTTTCATTGCTACCAATCCCGCTTTGGAGCTAGCCTGCGGAGAGACTTTTGGGTGCATTTTGACTAACTCAGGTGGAAAATCCATCGTTTCCGATCAACTGGCCGCTCTTTGCACCGAGGACGGTCTAAAAACGATTCTTGACGGCATTGGTGAAGGCTTTTACGCGGTCGATCGCGATTGGCGTATCATCCTCTTTAACAATCAGGCCGCCCGGCACTTTCGCCGCGCTCCGGAAGAAGTGCTTGGCCGCAACTTGTGGGAGGCATTTCCGCGAGCGCGCGAAACTGGGCTGGGTCAGCTCTTCCTGAGTACGATGGAGAGTCGCGAAACCATCCGCTCCGAGACTGAGTCCGTCATTTTTGGAGGCCAGTGGCTGGCGTACAGGTTGTTTCCTCTTGGTGACGGCATCGGCGTCGTGTTTCGCGATATCACCGATCGTCGCAATGCGGAGGCGCAGCGTGACCTCCTCATCGAAGAGCTGGAGCACCGAATCAAGAATACGTTGACGATGGTGCAGTCGATCGCCGATCAGACATTCCGCAATTCCGGCCTTGATCCATCGGTTCAACGGGCATTTTCGGCGCGGCTCGTTTCGCTCAGCAACGTCCATGCGGTGCTGACGCAAAGGAGTTGGGATAGTGCCGATCTCAACGAGATAATCGCGTCCGCGGTCGGTCCGCATCGTACGTCGGAAGAGGAACGTTTTGAAATATCGGGTCCAATCTTGCGACTGGCTCCCAAAGCCGCGGTTGCCCTTTCCATGGCAGTGCACGAGTTGTGTACCAACGCAATAAAATACGGCGCGCTTTCAGCTCAGTCGGGTGAGGTCGAAATCACCTGGTCGGCCGATCAGGGGCAATTTCACTGGGCCTGGCGTGAACGCGGCGGCCCGACCGTTGCCGCTCCAAAACAAATCGGCTTCGGCTCGCGACTGATCGAGCGCATGCTCGCTGTTCAACTTTCCGGACAGGTGAAGCTGAATTTTGAGCCGACAGGTCTCGTCTGTACGATTGATGCTCCGCTAAGCGGGATCTGCGAGAACTAGCCCGCAAAGCGGATCCATGTGAGGTGCTCACCCCTGTGCGCGCCCATGCGCGCGCGTGGGGCCTCCGCAATCGAGCGAATATCGCTGGCCGTGTCTCGTTGCCATAAATACGGTGCGAGGGCCGCCAACCACGGCGGCGTGAGAGGGTTTCAAATGAGTGCCACGATGCGAAAGATCAAAGAGCACAGGTGCGCTGCCTGCAATGGAACGGGATTCCCCGCGGTGAAGCAGCCCGTGCTGGCAACTCACAAGATCTATCCGGCGAAGTGCGAGGCCTGTGCCGGCAAGGGACGGATTACCGACGCCGATTGAACTGACTCCCTGCGAAAAGGCATTGCGTCCTTCCGCTCCGTGTCAGGCGTGACGGCGGCTGAACAACAACAGGCCGCCCATCGTTGCGAACATCCCGCCTGTTATTCTGTTGATCCAGCGCATGTGCCGTTGTGAGCGCAGGAAGGGGCTGATCGCGGAGACGCCGAAAGCGCACATCGCCAGCACGCTGAACTCGCATGCGATGAAGGTGAGCGCGAGGATGGAATATTGCGTGACGAACGGTTCGGCCGGGTTCAGGAATTGCGGGAAGAACGCGGTGAAGAACAGGATGGCCTTGGGATTGCTGGAGCCAACCAAAAGCCCTCTGACATAGTACGCGCGCAAGTGTCGGCCGCTATCCGTGGCATCTCTCTTGATATCGACAGCGTCAGCGTTGCTGCAAAACGTCTTGATGCCCAGCCAGATGAGATAGAAAGCCCCGATCACCTTGACCACGGTGAAGGCAAGCTCTGACGCTGCGAGCAATGCCCCGAGGCCCAGCGCTGAAAGCGCCATGACGCCAAGGACCGCGCTGATGCTGCCGGAAGCCGCCGCGAGGGCGGCTGACTTGCCTTCGTTCAGCGCCGTCGTCATGCACATGAGCATGGTGGGTCCGGGAGACAGCACCAGTACGGCCACGGCAGCCAGGTATAGCGAGTAGGTCGTCAGGCTCATTGTTCGAATCCATCTGCGTCGCGACTATCAGCGACGTCTATATCGGATGGTTACTAACAGCACTATCCGCGTCATTGCGAGGAGCACTTGCGACGAAGCAATCCAGCCTTTCGTGCGCGGATTGCTTCGCGGAGCCTGTCATCGGGCGCGCGTTCGCGCGACCCGTTGGCTCGCAATGATGGAGAGAGCTGATGCTGCCTTACGATGCGTAGCGGGGCTGCTCCGACCTCACGAATTCACATGCACGAAATCCCGCAGCAGCGGATAGATCTCGTTGTTCCAGCGTTTGCCCGAGAACACGCCGTAATGGCCGACGCCGGCCTGCATGTGATGCACCCGGCGATAGGCGCGCACGCCGGTGCAGAGGTCTTGCGCGGCCAGCGTCTGGCCGATCGAGCAGATGTCGTCCTTTTCGCCTTCGACCGTCATCAGGCCCATGCGCTTGATCGAGGCCGGGTTTACCGCCCGGCCGCGATGCATCAGCTTGCCCTGCGGCAGCAGATGCTCCTGAAATACGTCGCGCACGGTCTCGATGTAAAACTCCGCCGGCAGGTCCATCACGGCGAAATATTCGTCATAGAAGGTCTTGATGATGTCAGCCTTCTCCGTCTCGCCCTTGGCCAGATGCTGGGCGAGGTCGATGTGTTGCTTGATATGGCGTTCGAGATTCATCGAGACGAACGCGGTTAGCTGCACGAAGCCGGGATAGACCTGGCGGAACGCGCCCTTGCATTGAACGGGCACGTAATTGATCAAGTTCTCCTCGAACCATTTGATCGGCTTGCTCTTGGCGAAGTCGTTGACCTTGGTCGGCAGGATGCGGGTGTCGATCGGACCTGCCATCAGCGTCAGCGTCGCCGGGCGCGCCGGGTGATTGTCCTCCGACATCACCGCCGCCGCCGCCAGCGCCGACACTGACGGCTGGCAGATCGCCACCATGTGCGAGCGCGGGCCCATCTTGTCGAGGAAGTCGATCAGATGGTCGGTGTAATCCTCCAGGCCAAAGCGGCCGGCGTTGAGCGGAATGTCGCGCGGGTTATGCCAGTCGGTGATGTAGACGTCGTGGTCCTGCAGCAACGTCTTGACGGTGCCGCGCAGCAATGTTGCAAAATGGCCGGACATCGGCGCCACCAAAAGGAGTTTTGGCTGCTCCGGCGCACCCTCCTTTTTGAAGCGCAGCAGCGAGCCGAACGGCGTCGCATAGGCGACTTCCTCGGTGATCGCATACCCCTGATTGCCGACCATCACCTTGTCGATGCCGTAAGCCGGCCGCGCATAGGTGAGCGAGGTGCGCGAGATCAGCTCGAGCGCCGCGGCCAGCCGTCCGAACGCCTTGTCGGAGACGCCTTGCGGCACGAGGTTGAGATATCTGAGCGCCGATGCGGCCCCGGTCCGCCATGGCGCCGTGAGGTCCATGTGGTTCTGATAAGCTTGGTACATCAATGACATCATACGCATCCGCCCTTGCCCAAGGAGGCTATGCAATATCGAAGCCAAAGCCGGGCCGATCCGCCCGAAAAAACTGGCACGTCGCTTGCTGCGTATACTCAGGCGCACAGATGTGCTGCCGAGATGCATAGGTGGTGGGCGGCGGCGCACTGGCGCGGCAGTCCACTTGGCCTTGCGGTAGAAGTTCAGGCGTGAGGGAAGGCCCCATGGCGAAAACGACACTGACCATCAGCAGCAAGAACTATTCGTCCTGGTCGCTGCGCGGCTGGCTCCTGACCAAATTCTCAGGCCTCCCCTTCGAGGAGGTCGTGACCGCCCCCGACGATGCGTCGGCGCGGGCTGAAATCCTGCTGCTGTCATCCTCGATCCTGGTGCCTTGCCTGCGGCACGAGGGCGCCACCGTCTGGGACACCCTGGCGATCGGCGAATATCTCAACGATGCGATGCCGGATGCCGGCCTGTTGCCGGCGGATCGGGTGCAACGGGCGCATTGCCGCTCGATTTGCGGTGAAATCCACTCCGGCTTCACGACGCTGCGGGCCTCATTGCCGGTCAACCTCAAGGGCCATTTCCCGGGCTTCAAGATCTGGTCGCGCGCGCAGGCCGATATCGACCGGGTCTGCACCATCTGGCGCGAGTGCCTGGCGCAATCCGGCGGGCCGTTCCTGTTCGGCGAGCGCACCATGGCGGATGCCATGTATGCCCCGGTCGTGACCCGCTTCATGACCTATGACGTCAAGCTCGAGGCGAAGCTTGCGGCCTACGCCAAAACCATCATGGCGATGCCCGAAATGCAGGAGTGGATCGAAGCTGCCAAGGCCGAGCCCGCCGACATCGAGGAGCTCGAGGTCGAATATTAGGCAGCGTGCGAAGCGCTCTGCCCGTTTGACGGGCTAAGCTTCGGGCAGTTGCTCAAGCCCATGCCATCGGGGCGCCGCGGCGCCGGCGTCCGCGATGCACCGGAAAATCATTGATGCGGATTCCGGTCCCCCGACAACGGCTTCGGCGTATTTTCGGCGCGAGCTATTGGAATCGACGCAGTGCAACGCCACTGGCGCGGATTTCGCATGGCTGCATGCAGCCGTGAACGCAACGACGCGACGCTGCCGAAAATTTGGACGCCTTGCGTGGTCGCGATCGCGCGAAAAACCGTGGAGGCTTCGATGAATCGCACCGCAATTGTGAGCGTCTTTTCCCGCTATCGCGACCTCGGCATCGCGCCGCCGACACCGGGGAAGTAACCGCCATGTCATCCCCCGAGGAATTAACCCTTGTCATTGGCCGCTGGTTGCGGCCGATCGTGGCTGTGCTGCATGTGGTGCGCCGCTTGACGTTCCAGCCGATATCTAGCCGTGAACAAGGGAGTACGGCGCCAAAGCAGTGATTCGGGCGCGGTTCGTTCTATCCGCGTTCCGAAACTTAAGGACAAGCTGCTGACGACGCATGATCCCGTCGCATTCTGGCACAGCGCGCGGCGCCAGGCCACGCCGGTTCCGCTTCGCGCCGGCAAAATCGCTCAGATCTGACCGTTGAGCCGCGGCAGCCGCCAGCCGACCACCGTCGCCTCAAGCGCGCCGCCGGTCCGGTCATTGCGCCATTGTCCCTCGATCCAGCGGCAGGCGAACGGCAATTGATACGTGCCGCTGTGATCCTCGCACAGCACTTCCACCGGCCGGTCCGGCGGCGGCTCCCCATTGCCGTCGAATTGTGCCAGCCGTTTTTCCCGCATTGCCATAATCCCAATCTCCACTCCCGGGGCTTACCAACCCAGCGTTTGGGTTCCCGGCCAAAGTCGTGTCCACCAAAGCGTGAATGTCACCGCCTGAATGAGGTATCAGTGTGGTATCGCTGAAGCCTGCGGCCTGATACCAGCAATTTGATGTGGTTGATCGCCCTTCGCGCGGCGCGCGTGGAACGAGGATTTGATGCTTAGCCGGATTGCGAAGAGTTTGCCCGCTATTGCCGTGCTGCTGATGCCCTGCTCGGGCCATGCACAGGATGTTCCCGGCATCGAAATCTGCACGGTCGAAAAGACCATGGAGCGGCGTACCTCCTGCCTGCAGAGCAATGTCGATTTCCTGCAAAAGACCATCAGCAAGGTCACGCTGGATCATCAGCAAAAACTCGATGCCGCCAACCGGCAGATCGAGGCCTTGAAGGGAACCGTGATCGCGCTGCAGAAGTTCGTGGACGATCTGCAGAAGAAGACGGCGGAAGAATTGAAGAAGAAAGCCGACGCGCCGCTGGCAAAGGATGCAGCGCCCGCGGCGAAGTGACGTCGTCATTCCGGGGCGATGCGAAGCATCGAAACCAGGGATGCCCCGGTGCGCAATTACGACCGCGAGAGCAACGACGGTCAAATGCGGCGCGCAGCAAACGGTCATGATGCGGCCGCTTCGAAGGAAAGCCGTCACCGATGAATCCAGCCCAGAAGGCGCTCTGGTATATCGAAAGCCATCTCGCTGGGCCGCTGACGCTCGACGAGATATCGGCGATCGCGGGCGTCTCGCGCTTCCACCTGGTGCGGGCGTTTGCGGCCGCGACCGGGCTTTCGGTCATGCGCTATGCGCGAGCCCGCCGCCTCTCCAACGCGGCGCGCGCGCTTGCGGCCGGCGCGCCTGATATTCTGAGCCTCGCGCTGGAGGCGGATTACAGCTCCCACGAAGCCTTCACCCGCGCGTTCCGCGACCATTTCGGCGTCACGCCCGAAATGGTTCGCGCCGGAACGTGCCTCGAGCATCCAAAGCTTCAGGAGCCCATCGTCATGATTTCAACCGCACTCGATCATCTGAACGCCCCGCGTTTCGAAACCGGCAAGGCTTTGCTCGTCGCCGGTGTCGGCGAACGCTGCACCCTCGAAAACCAGGGCGCCGGCATTCCGAGCCAATGGCAACGCTTCCATCAGGCCGTCGACAACATCCCCGGCCGGATCGGCAAGGTGGCCTATGGCGTCTGCTGCAACGCCGACGATGCCGGCAATTTCGACTATATCGCCGGCGTTGCAGTGGCCGATTTCTCCGACCTGCCGCGCGAATTCCAGAGCGTGCGGATACCCGAGCAAAAATACGCCGTGTTCACCCACGCCGAGCACATCTCGACCATTCGCCGCACCGTCAACACGATCTGGAATCACTGGCTGCCGGCATCAGGCATGAAAGCCGCCGACGCTCCGAGCTTCGAACGCTACGATGAGAAATTCGATTCCAGCACCGGCAATGGCGGGCTCGAGATATGGATACCGGTTAGGGAGTAGGGCGAGCATGGCTCTTTCTGCCGCCTGACCAAGCAAAGCAGGGCGTGGCGGCAGATCAGTCTTGCGGCACCAGGCTGCGCGTTTCCTGGCAAGGCTTGCTGACAAATTACGCAAGGCAACTCGCGCAATTTGCGCGGGCGTTGCGAAGTTGGCGCTATGAGCCAAGGCCGCATCAAACGGCGGGCTTCCTAACATCCTGTACGCCTTGATTTTTTTCAATCGCGCCATGCCGAAGCGTGCCTCGGGAGCCGAGGCGCTGCGCCATGCGCGAACTGGCCCAGAATTCGCATTGCAGCATGAGCCCGTCAGCCGTCGACCGGCGACTCCAAGCGCTCTGCATTTGAACAGGGCAAATTTGAACGGGGCTTTGGGTCGCGCTGAAGTTCAGGGATTGGAGGATGCCATGAATATGCATGCCGCGGTTGATCTCAAATGGCCTGGCCTTACTCGTCCGGACGGCGATGCCCTCCGCCTGAACCAGACGAACTTCGTGGCTATCGATCGCGATCGGGATGCCTTGCACGAGCCGACCTATCGCCCGCAAGCCCTCTACAATCGCGCGAACGAAGGCTTTCGTGCGAACAACGAAACCTTCCTCCTCCACGAGGTTGCGACGAATCTGCCGATTTACCGCTCCGATACAGGCCCCACCGATTTCCATCTTCACCTTCCACCCGGCGGTTACCAGCTCGTGCTGGTCACGTCCGGCGTGTTCACCTTCGATTACGATGGCCGGTTTTACTACGTCGGTCCCGGTGCGGTGATGCTGCAGAGCGCGATCGTGCATCGCCAGCTCTTTTACACATGGTCGGGATTGTCCACCGAAGAAAACCTGAAAACGCCGCAGACGGTGGTGCCGGATCCGATGTCGATGGGCTATTCCGGCAAATTTCTTGAAGCCTTCATCACCGATCCCACGACCTTCCCCAACCCGACGGTGGTGGATATTGATCACATCAACGAAGAGGAAACGCCACGTGTAGCCTGGAGCCATCCGCTGCATGACCGTCCTGCCGATGCCTGTTTCTGGCTGCAGGATCCGCTGGAGCTGGAAGCACTCTACAAGCCGCTGCCGGCAGGCTCGCCGATCAAATCCGCCGGGCCTGTTTACGTGCGCGATATTGGAATCGAGATTCCGAGCGGCCGCCTTACAACCGGACATATCATCGCGACCGACCCGCGTGGCCAGTCGCTGTTGCCGAAGAGCACCTCCGCAGCAGCGGAAATCGCCTTTCTTGGCAAAGGTGAGGTTGTCATCTATCGCGTCATTCGCGGTACAGCCCAATTCGCGAATAGCGCGGGGGAGAATTTTGAACTTGCGACCGGCGATACCGTCACGGCGGGCAAGAACACGATCGATCTGGTGGGGTTAGGCGAAAATACCCAAATCCTCCGGCTGGGCTTGCTGAAAGGCATGGAGAATCTTCGCGGCTGGACACCGACGCAGCGCGACGAAATTGACGGCCTGGCTGGTCAAATCATCACGCGGAAGGACGTTCGTCCGCTGCGTAACGAAGGCAAGCCGGTCGGGTATTTGTACGAGTAGGAGTGCGTAGGATGGGTGGAGCGCAGCGATACCCATCATCTCCCCGTGCAGAAGCAATTGATGGGTATCGCGTCGCTGCACCCATCGGATCGGTGCCTGGGCCTCCCGCAGGGCAGCCCTGCGCGGCTTAATGGCCCGCCCTTGCTTGGCAAGCCAAAGCGACTTTGCCATAACATGGCGCAACATCAGCGTTGCGCGTGCGGAAATGAGCTTGGAATCCGCCTGCAGCCATAAAAAGCCGGGAGGATTTCATGGAAAATATCCGCGTACTCGCCACCGATCTGGAATTTCCGGAAGGTCCGGTGGTCATGCCCGATGGTTCGGTGGTGCTGGTCGAAATCCGCGGCAAGCGGCTGACGCGGGTTTATCCCGACGGGCGGAAAGAGGTGGTCGCAGAGATCCCCGGCGGTCCCAACGGTGCGGCGCTTGGCCCCGACGGCAAGATGTATCTCTGCAACAATGGCGGCTTCAGCTGGATACCGACCCGGAATACGTTCATGCCGGGTCCGGCGTCGCCGGCCGAGTATATCGGCGGCTCGATCCAGCGCGTCGACCTCGGGACCGGCAAGGTCGAGACCGTTATCGACAAATGCGGCGAGCATCGCTTGAACGGGCCGAACGACCTCGTGTTCGACAAGCATGGCGGGCTCTGGTTCACCGATCTCGGCAAGCGCCGCACCCGCGACATGGATCTCGGCGGGTTGTATTATCTCAAGCCCGGCATGAAGGAGATCGTCGAAGGCGCATTCGGCACGATGCCGGCCAACGGCATCGGCCTGTCGCCGGACGAGAACACGGTGTATGTGGCGGAGACGCCGACGGCGCGGCTGTGGGCGTACGAATTGTCGTCGCCGGGCGAGGTCAAGCCGCGCGATCCGATCTATCGCGGCGAGCGCGGCAAGCCGATTGCGGGCCTCGGCGGCTACCAGATGTTCGATTCGCTTGCGGTCGAAGCATCAGGCAATGTCTGCGTGGCGACGCTGATCTCGGGCTGCATCTCCGTGATCGCGCCCGACGGCACGCTCGTCGAGCAGGTGCCGACCGGCGACCGCATGACCACCAATATCGCCTTTGGCGGGCCTGACTTGAAAACCGCTTACATCACGCTATCAGGCAAGGGCGAACTGGTCGCGATGGACTGGCCGCGCCCCGGCCTGCCGCTGAACTTTTTGAACAAGTGACGATTGCGTATTCGCAATCGTCATTCCGGGGCGATGCGAAGCATCGAACCCGGTATCTCGAGATTCCGGGTCTGGTGCTAACGCACCATCCCGGAATGACGGAAGATAGATGCGCGGCCACGCGCGTAACGACCTCGGAGTACCAAATGCCTTTCCTTGAACCGGTTACCCTTGGCGGCGCCTACGCGCGGCTCGAACCGCTGTCGCACGATCAGCGCGATGGCCTGGTTGAAGCCGTCAGCGACGGCGAGCTGTGGAAGCTCTGGTACACCTTCGTGCCGAAGCCCGAAGAAATGACCAAGGAAATCGACCGCCGGCTGGGCTTGCAGACGGCTGGCTCGATGCTGCCGTTCACGGTGTTCGACGCCGACGGCAAGATCTCGGGCATGACGACCTACATGAACGTCGATGCCGCCAATCGCCGGGTCGAGATCGGCTCCACCTGGTACGCCACGCGTGTGCAGCGCAGCGCCGTCAATACGCAGTGCAAATTGCTGCTGCTGACGCATGCGTTCGAGCAGCTCGATTGCATTGCGGTAGAATTCCGCACGCATTTCTTCAATCAGCAGAGCCGCCGCGGCATCGAACGTCTGGGCGCCAAGCAGGACGGCATCTTGCGCAACCATGTGATCGCACCGAATGGCACGTTGCGCGATACCGTGGTCTTCAGCATTATCGCCGGCGAGTGGCCGACGGTGAAGGCGCATCTCAATTATCAACTCAACGACAAGGCGCGGTAAGCGCCGTTTAGCAGGTATGATGGAAACGTTCGATTATGTGATCATCGGCGCGGGCTCCGCAGGCAGCGTGCTCGCCAACCGGCTTAGCGAAGATGCGGGCACCAGCGTCTGCGTGCTTGAAGCGGGCGGCAAGGATTGGCATCCCTACATCCATCTGCCGGCCGGCTTCATCAAGACGTTCCACATGAAGAGCGTCAACTGGGCCTACCAGCAGGAGCCTGGCCCGTGGACCGGCGGCCGCAGCATCTACGCGCCGCGCGGCAAGACGCTCGGCGGCTCGTCGTCGATCAACGGCCATATCTATAATCGCGGTCAGCGCCAGGACTTCAACACCTGGGCGCAGCTCGGCAATCGCAGCTGGGGCTATGCGGACGTGCTGCCCTATTTCAGGCGCCTGGAGCGGCGCGTCGGTGAGGGCGACGAGACCTATCGCGGGCGCGACGGCAATCTGACCGTGACCACCATGGATTGGCGCGATCCGCTGTGCGAGGCGTTCATGGCGGGCGCCATGAGTCTGGGGATTCCGCGCAACCCCGATTACAACGGCGCGATCCAGGAGGGCGTCTCCTACGCCCAGCGCACCATCCAGAACGGCCTGCGCGTCAGTGCGGCGACCGCATTCCTGCATCCGGCGCGCAAGCGGGGGAATGTGCATGTCCGCACCCATGCCCATGTCACCAATATCATCTTCGAGGGCAAGCGCGCCGTCGGCGTGCGTTACCTCAAGGGCGGCAAGGGCGGCGTGCCCACCGAAGTCCGCGTCAACAAGGAAGTGATTCTGTCCGGCGGCACCTATAATTCGCCGCAGGTGCTGCAATTGTCCGGTGTCGGCTCGCCGGATCTTTTGCAGTCGCTCGGCATCGAGGTGCGTCACGCGCTGCCTGGGGTCGGCGAGGGCCTGCAGGATCATTACGCGCCGCGTTCGGTTGCGCGCGTCAAGAACATCCAGACCATCAATGAACTGCGGCGCGGCTTGAGCCTCTGGGTCGAGGCGCTGAAATGGGCGACGACGCGGCGCGGGCTGCTCTCGCTGTCGCCGACCATGGTCTATTGCTTCTGGCACTCCGGCGAGACCACCGAGAGCTCCGACCTGCAGCTGACCTTCACGCCCGCAAGTTACAAGGAGGGCGTGCAGGGCCAGCTCGAGGACGAGCCCGGCATGACCATCGCCTCGTGGCAGCAGCGCCCGGAAAGCCGCGGCTATGTCCGCATCCGCTCCGCCGATCCGTTTGCGCCGCCGATCATCCAGACCAACTACCTGGTCGAGGACCTCGATCGCCGAGTCGTCGTCGCCGGCATGAAACTGGCGCGCCGGCTGCTCGCCTCCGCGCCGCTGTCGCAATATTACGCCTATGAGGATTTCCCCGGACCCAAGGTGCAGAGCGACGACGAGTTTCTCGCCGCCGCAACCGAGCGCGGCACTACCACGTTCCATCCCGGCTGCACCTGCCGCATGGGACCGGCGGATGCCAAATGGGCCGTGGTCGACGACCAGTTGCGCGTCCATGGGCTCCAGGGCCTGCGCGTGGTCGATGCCTCGATCATGCCGCGGATGATCTCGGCCAATCTCAACGCCTCGACGATGATGATTGCCGACAAGGCCTCCGACATGATCCGCGGCAAGGCCGCGCCGGAGGCGGCGCGGGTTTAGCGACCCGGCAGGGTTTCAGGCCGGTACAGCGTATCGATCGTCACAACACCGATCGCACGCGACACGCACGGGCAGATCTTGCGGTTGTCCTTCTTCTGCTGGTCGCTGAAGAAGACGTCGCGGTGGTCGATCTCGCCGTCGACAGCGATGACATCGACCGCGCAGACGCCGCATTCGCCGCGCTGGCAATCCGAGATCACTTCGAAGCCGGCGTCATTGAGCACGTCGAGCATCGAGCTGTTAGGCGAAACCACCAGCTCGGTGTCACAGTCTTTCAGCCGCACGCGGAATTCCGCCGTCGGCAACAGGCCACTGGAACCGAAAGTTTCATAGCGCAGATCGGCCGGCGCTCTTCCAGCGTCGTTCCAGGCGCGCCGCGCCGCCTCCAGCATCCGCATCGGGCCGCACATGATGGCAATCGTATCCGATGGCAGCGCGCGGAAGGTGGCGTCGAGATCAATCCGCGCGCCCTGGTCGCTGGCGTGAACGATCAGCCGGTCGCCGAGCACGGACGACAATTCGCCGAGATAGGCGGCATCGCCGCGCGACTTCACCGCGTAGTGCAGGCGGAGGTCTATATTCCGGCGGTGCAGGGCGCTGGCGATCGCAGTGATCGGGGTGATGCCGATGCCGCCCGCGATCAGGCAATAATTTTGCTTGTTCCAGTCGATGTCGAGCAGGCACGCCGGGCTGGAGGTTTCGATCCGCGTGCCCGGCTGCAAATTCCACATCCCGCGCGAGCCGCCGCGGCTGTCCTGCGCCAGCCGTACGGCGATGCGATAGAGGCTTGGATTGTGGTCGCCGACCAGCGAATAGGAGCGCCGCGCAGGCTGCTCGTCGATGAGGATAGCGACGCCGATGTGACTGCCGGCCGGGTAGGGTGCCACGTGCCCGCTGTCGGGACGTAGCAGAAATTCGCGGATCGTGGGTGTCACGTCGCGGATGCTATCGACCGTGCACCAGTTCCATTGCTCGGCAAAACGCATGGCGATTCCCTATTCGGCGCTCGATTTAAGCAGGGCCAAGGCCGGCAGCAGGTCGAGATGGGTGCGATTGCGCAGCACCAGCCGCAGATTGCGCGCGGCAAGCCTCGAATGCTCGCGCATCACGGCTTCGGCGCGCGCGCCTTCGCGGTTCTCGATCGCATCCACCACGATGCGGTGATGGTCCTGCCCGATCAACAGGATCTGGTGCGCTTCGGGCAGCGCCGACTGCGCCATCACGAAACCGCTCGGCGACGCAAAGGGTAATGCCGATACGCGGTCGATCTGCCGGATCAGCGGCGGGCTGGCGGAGAGTTCGGTCAGCAGCGCATGAAACCGCGCATTCATGGTCACATAGGCGGAGAAGGCCTCGACCGAGACTGGATCCTGGCGGACCAGTTGATCGAGATCGGCAAGGCATTCCTTCAGCGGCTCGAGGCTGCGCGCGCTGGCGCCGCGTTCGGCCGCAAAACGCGCGGCGAGGCCTTCCAGCGTGCCGCGCAGCTCGATCGAATCCAGGATGTCGCGCTCGGTGAACGCCTTCACCATGAAGCCGCCGGAGGGAATCGCCTGCAGCAGGCCTTCGTCCTCGAGCCGCACCAGCGCCAGCCGCACCGGCGTCCGCGATACGCCGGTGATCTCGACCGCCTGTAATTCGCTGATGCGCTCGCCCGGCCGCAGCCGGCCGGACAGGATCATGTCGCGCAGCGCCAGCTGGGCGCGCACCGTCTGCGACATCGAGCGTTCGGGATCGCGTTCGCTCATGATTTCACTCCGCTCCGCTCATGGCGCTATTCCGCCGCTTGCGCAGGCAGCGGCGCGTTCTCGCGCGCCACCATGCGGTCGATGACGCGGCGCGCCCACATCGCACCGGCGTCGATATTGAGATTGTAGAAGGTGCGGTCCGGATTCTCGTTCATGGCGCGCTGCTGCGCCTCGAGGATGATTTCGTCCTCGTGGAAGATGTTGGCGACGCCGTCGCGGATTTCGGTGGTCAGCTTCTGCTCGGTCAGGCGGTGATTGCGCACGAAGGCCCAGAAATAGTGGCAGGTGGTGTCGGTCTCCGGCGTCATGGTGTTGAGCACGAAGCCGTTGACGCCCTGCGAGCGGTCGCCTGCCGGCGCGCCGGTGCCGGCGGGCGCCACGCCGACGTCGATATTGACGGTGCCGGGCGCCTGGAAATGGATGATCTGCCAGCGGTCGACCGGGCCGGGCTTGCCGAGTTGCTCGGCCCAGAACGGCGGCGCCTCGATGCCGCGCATCCAGCGTGTCACCGTCACGGTGCGCTCGCCATGGGTGACGTCGAACGGGGCTTCGGCGACGTGCTCATCGCCGATGCTGGAGCCGTGCACGAAGGTCTCGTGGGTGAGGTCCATCAGATTGTCGACCACGAGGCGGTAGTCGCATTTCACCTGAATGGTCTTGCCGTCGCCGGCCCAGGCCGGATCGTCGTTCCAGTGCATGTCCGGCACCAGCGCCGGATCGGCAAGTGATGGATCGCCCATCCACAGCCAGATGAAGCGATGCCGCTCGACCACGGGATAGGAGCGGACGCAGGCGGAAGGGTTGATGGTCTCCTGCGAGGGCATGTAGGTGCAGCGGCCCTGCGCATTGTATTTCAGCCCGTGATAGCCGCAGACGACGGTGTCGCCGTCGAGCCGGCCCTTCGACAGCGGGACCAGCCGATGCCAGCAGGCGTCTTCCAGCGCCGCCACATGGCCGTCGGAGCGGCGGTACATCACCACATGCTTGCCGCAGATCGTGCGGGGAAACAGCGCGTGCTTGAGATCGACATCCCAGGCGGCGGCGTACCATGCATTGAGCGGGAAGGATGATGGCATAGCTACGCTCCCAAACTGATCTATTGGGTGCAATATGTATACATAAATGGACAACAAGTCGATGAAATTCGCCAATAAGCGGCTTGAAATCGCATTTCGGTATACAAAATCACGATAATTTTGACGGGAAAGGTAATAAAAAACCGCTCCCAAGGGAGCGGTTCAACCTCTCAGCCGAGGCGGGCTGGTTTCAGCCGTAGACGAACTCGGGGGCCTTCAGGTCGATGGCCGGGAATTCGTCCTTTTCCGCCCAATAGTCTTGTGTGTGCTGCCATTCCGGCTTGTCACCACGCTTGGGCATCAGGTGCATGCCGCGCGTCACATAGCCGGGGTTGAAGTTTTCCGCATCGAGCCACGGCAACAGCGGCATGTTGTGGTCCTCGGGCCGCAATGTCGGCGTCACCCTGCTGGCGCCGTTCGCCTTCATGTGCTTGAGCAGGCGGCAGACGAAGTCGGCGACCAGGTCGACCCGCAGCGTCCAACTGGCACGCAGATAGCCGAACACCCAGACGAGGTTTGGCACGCCAGTGTACATCATGCCGCGGTAGTTCACGGTGTCGGCGAAATCGAGCGGCTTGCCGTCGATCTCGAACGCGATGTCGCCGTTGGGGCAGAGATGGAAACCGGTCGCGGTGATGATGATGTCGGCCTCGAGCTCCTTGCCGGACTTCAGCAGGATGCCGTTCTCGGTGAAGCGATCGATCTCATCGGTAACCACCGAAGCCTTGCCACCCTTGATGGCCTGGAACAGGTCGCCATCGGGGATGAAGGCAATGCGCTGCCGCCACGGCCGGTAGCGCGGCGTAAAGTGAGTGGCGATGTCGTAATCCTTGCCGAGATAGGCTTCCACCGCCGACAGCAGATCCTTCTTCGCCGCTTCCGGCTCCTCAAAGGTCTTCCGCGTGAACGCATCCTGCTCGAACAGGATCTTGCGGCGGGTGATCTCGTGGATCCACTTCTCGTCGACCTGCAGCCTGCGCAGTTCCTCGGCGATTTCGATCGCGTTGCGCCCGGCGCGGAAATAGGTCGGCGAACGCTGCAGCATGGTGACATGCGCGACGTCGTTGGCCAGCGCCGGGATCAGCGTCGCCGCCGTCGCGCCGGAGCCGATCACGATGACGCGCTTGTTCTTGTAGTCGAGATCTTCCGGCCATTTCTGCGGATGGACGATCGGGCCCTTGAACCTGGCCATGTCCTTCCACTCCGGCGTGTAGCCCTCGGTGTGGCGATAATAACCCTGGCACATCCAGAAGAAATTGGTGGTGAAGCGCAGCTTCTCGCCGGTGTCGTTGCGCGTGGCTTCGATGGTCCAGAGATTCTGCTCGCTCGACCAGGTCGCCGAAGTGATGGTGTGCTGATAGCGGATATGGCGGGCGAGATCGTTCTCCTCGATGACGTCGCCCATATATTTGAGGATCTCGGCCGCACTGGCGATCGGGGCCGAGGTCCACGGCTTGAAACGGTAGCCGAACGTATGCAGGTCGCTGTCGGAGCGGATACCGGGATAGCGGTGCGTGCTCCAGGTGCCGCCGAACGTCTTCTGGGTTTCCAGCGCGACGAAGCTCGTTCCCGGACATTGCGTGGTGAGATGATAGGCGGCACCGACGCCGGAGATGCCGGCGCCCGCAATCAGGACATCGAAATGCTCGGTGTGGCCGGGCGAGGCGGCGTGAATCTGGGTTTGAACGTTCATTGGGTCGGATCACTCCGTTTGTTTTTGTTGCGGCGTCATTGCGAGGAGCGAAGCGACGAAGCAATCCATTCTTCCTTCGGGGCGAGATGGATTGCTTCGCTGCGCTCGCAATGACGGGAGAAAGAGAATTCCGCCTTACACTTCGCGGCGGCTCAGGAACGCCAGACGCTCGAATAGATGCACGTCCTGTTCGTTCTTCAGGAGTGCGCCGTGCAGCGGGGGGATCAGCTTGCGCGGATCGCGCTCCCTGAGCATCTCCGGGGTGATGTCCTCGTTGAGCAACAGCTTGAGCCAGTCGAGCAGCTCCGAGGTCGAGGGCTTCTTCTTCAAGCCCGGCACTTCACGCACCTCGAAGAAGATCCGCAGCGCCTCTTCCACCAGGCGTTTCTTGATGTTGGGGAAGTGCACGTCGACGATCCGGTTCATGGTGTCGGCGTCGGGGAACTTGATGTAGTGGAAGAAGCAGCGGCGCAGGAACGCGTCCGGCAGTTCCTTCTCGTTGTTCGAGGTGATCATCACGATCGGGCGCAGGCTCGCCTTGATGTTTTCGCCCGTTTCATAAACGAAGAATTCCATGCGATCGAGTTCGAGCAGGAGATCGTTCGGAAACTCGATGTCGGCCTTGTCGATTTCGTCGATCAGCAGCACCGGGCGCTTGTCGTGCGTGAAGGCTTCCCACAGCTTGCCGCGCTTGATGTAGTTCGAGATATCGGAGACCCGGGCATCGCCGAGCTGGCTGTCGCGCAACCGCGACACCGCATCGTATTCGTAGAGGCCTTGTTGGGCCTTGGTGGTGGACTTGATGTGCCAGGTCAAAAGCGGCGCGCCGAGCGCCTTGGCGACTTCCTCGGCCAGCACGGTCTTGCCGGTGCCGGGCTCACCCTTGATCAGCAGCGGGCGCTCGAGCACGATCGAGGCGTTGACCGCGACCTTGAGGTCTTCGGTGGCGACATAGTCCTTGGTGCCGGTAAATTTCATCTAAGTCTTTGCCTTGTTGTTTGTTCTTGCGCCGCTATCGGCCTGAACAGTAAACGACCGCCGGTCCGGCGGTCGCGATGGGAGGTAAATGTGCCTTCGTCAGCGTTTGACCAGTGACAGGATCACCAGGATGACCACGGCGCCGATGGTGGCGTTGATGATGTCGCGGATCCAGCCCGCGCCGAGGCTGACGCCCAGTTGGGGCAACAGCCAGCTCGCCAGAAACGCACCGATGATGCCGATCACGATGTTGCCGATCAGCCCGAAGCCCGCGCCACGCACGATCTTGCCGGCCAGCCAGCCCGCAATACCGCCGATGATCAGTGCAGCGATGATCCCCATTGAATTTCCCCTGCCGGAATAAGCCCTTTATGGTTCAATTCTAGAGGAAAAACCCTCCCGGTCTAGGCCTGTCTGGTATGCGCGGGCGCTTCCTGGCCGGTATCCGCGGGCCCTTGACGCCAGCGGCCCGGCGGGCAATCTGTATTCCATGTTCTTGCAATTCTTCACATCGCTGCGCGACGCACAGGTCCCGGTGACCTTACGTGAATATTTGACGCTGATGGAGGCGCTCGACGCCGACCTCGCCGATCAGACGGTGGAGAATTTCTATTACCTCTCCCGCGCCGCCTTGGTGAAGGACGAGCGCAACCTCGACAAGTTCGACCGCGTGTTCGGCTCCGTGTTCAAGGGGCTGGAGAACCTGCTCGACGCCATGGAGAAGGCCGACATTCCCGCCGAATGGCTGAAGAAGCTCGCGGAAAAATACCTCACCGAGGAAGAGAAGAAGCAGATCGAAGCGATGGGCTGGGACAAGCTCATGGAGACGCTTCGCAAGCGGCTTGAGGAACAGAAGGGCCGCCACCAGGGCGGCAGCAAGTGGATCGGCACCGCCGGCACCTCGCCGTTCGGCGCCCACGGCTACAATCCCGAAGGGGTGCGGATCGGCCAGGACAAGAACCGCAACAACCGCGCCGTCAAGGTGTGGGACAAGCGCGAGTTCAAGGATCTCGACGGCAATGTCGAGCTCGGCATCCGCAACATCAAGATCGCGCTGCGGCGCCTGCGCAAATTCGCCCGCACCGGCGCGCCGGACGAACTCGACCTCGACTCCACGATCAAGGAAACCGCCAACCACGGCTATCTCGACGTCGTGATGCGCCCCGAGCGGCGCAACGCGGTCAAGGTGCTGGTGTTCTTCGACATCGGCGGCTCGATGGATTCGCATATCGAGCAGGTCGAAGAGCTATTCTCGGCCGCGAAGACCGAATTCAAGCACATGGAGTATTTCTACTTCCACAACTGCCTCTATGAAGGCGTCTGGAAGCAGAACAAGCGGCGCTTTACCGACCGCACCCCGACCTGGGACGTGCTGCATAAATACCCGCACGACTACAAGGTGGTGTTCGTCGGCGACGCCTCGATGTCGCCTTACGAGATCATGGTGCCCGGGGGCTCGGTCGAGCATGTCAACGAGGAAGCGGGCTCGGTCTGGCTCGATCGCATCACGCGCACCTATCATCACTCGGTGTGGCTCAATCCGGTAGCGCAGAAGCACTGGGACTATTCGGAATCCACCACCATCATCCGCCGGCTGTTCTCGGATCGGATGTACCCGATCACGATCGAAGGCCTCGAAGGCGCGATGAAGGAATTGGTGCGGTAGAAATCTTCAACGTCATTCCGAGGCGATGCGCAGCATCGAATCCGGAATCTCGAGATTCCGGGTCTGGTCCTTCGGACCATCCCGGAATGACAGAATCGGGAGGTAACAATCAATGCCCCAGACCATCCACCGCGGTATCAAATCCCTGATCGACGAAGCCAACGCCGAGATCGAAACCGTCAGTGCCGCCGACGCGATCAAGGCTGCTTCCGGCCGCGACGTTATCATCGTCGATATCCGCGACCCCCGCGAGATCGAGCGCGACGGCCGCATCCCCGGCGCCTTCTCCTGCACCCGCGGCATGCTGGAATTCTGGATCGACCCGGAAAGCCCCTACGCCAAGCCGGTGTTCCAGGAGGACAAGAAATTCATCTTCCACTGCGCCGGAGGCATGCGCTCGGCGCTCGCGGCCAAGACCGCGAAAGACATGGGCCTGAAGCCGGTCGCCCACATGGCCGGCGGTTTTGCCGCCTGGCGCGACGCCGGCGGCCCGGTCGAGAAGTGGGAACCGAAGAGGAAGAGTTAGCATTCCGATCGTCATTCCGGGGCGCGCGATAGCGCGAACCCGGAATCTTGAGATTCCGGGTCTGGTCCTTCGGACCATCCCGGAATGACCAGAAAGAAAAAGCAAACATGACCACCACCGACGATCCGCTTGTCTCCACCGACTGGCTCGCAGCGCATATCGGCGATCCCAACATCAAAATCATCGACGCGTCGTTCAAGATGCCGGGCATCCTGCCGCTGCCGAAGGACGACTATCTCGCCGCCCATCTTCCCGGTGCTGTCTTCTTCGACGTCGATGCGGTGTCCGATCATTCCAATCCGCTGCCGCACATGTTCCCGGGCGCCGAGCAGTTCGGTCGCGATGTCGGCGGGCTCGGCATCAGCAATGACGATACGGTCGTGCTTTATGACTCCGGCGGATGGGTCGCAGCCCCCCGCGTGTGGTGGATGTTGCTGTCGTTCGGACACCAAAACGTCCGCATCCTGAATGGCGGCCTGAAGAAGTGGCGTGCCGAAGGCCGCAACGTCGAGAGTGGCGAGATCACGCCGAAGCCGACGACGTTCAAGGCGACCTTCGACCCGCGATACACGCGCAACGTCGGACAGATGGTCGCAAACCTCGAAAGCAACGCCGAGCAGGTGCTCGATGCGCGCGCTAATGACCGCTATCAGGGCAAGGTGCCCGAGCCGCGGCCGGGCCTGCGTTCCGGTCATATTCCCGGCAGTTTTAGCGTGCCCTACAATCAGCTGTTCGATGCTTCGACCGGCGCGATGAAATCATTAGACGAATTGCGCGCGGTGTTTGCCGGCGCCGGCGTCAAGCTCGACGCGCCGATCGTGACCAGTTGCGGCTCCGGCGTCTCCGCGCTGGTGCTGACGCTGGCGCTCTATCGCCTCGGCGTGCGCGGCAGCGCGCTCTATGACGGCTCATGGTCCGAATGGGGCATGCAGGATGGACCGCCGGTTGCGACCGGCCCCACCTGAACGGCGCGCGTCTTACTGTCTGCTGCGCGCGACTGGCGTGGTTGCGAACGGATCGGCCTGCTGCTGGGCCGCGGTCTGCCGCGCCAGTAGCGCGCGTCGCGCCGCGATGCGCCGGCGCTCCTTGGCGCGCTGCGCCCGTTCCCGGTTGACGCTGCGGTCCTTTGGCTTTGCGCTGGTTGCTTTCGCCGTGGCGGTTTCCTTGATGGTTACGGCAGGACCGCCGAGCGTCGCGATCTTCAACGCGGCGTTGTTGCCCTCGAGCGTCGGCGCTGCCGCCACCGGTGCAGCGGCGGTCGGGGTGGCGACGCTCGCCGGCGGCGGCGTTTCCGCAATGGCCGCGAGCTTCACTTCCTGCGCGAGCTTCACTTCCTGATCGGCAGCCGGTGTCTCGGCAGCAGGCGTTTCAACCGGCGGGGCTTGAGCGGCTGGCGTCGTTTCTGCCGCCGGAATTTCCGGCTTCAGCGGTTCAGCCTGCACAGGCTCTTCCGTTTTCAGCGCGGCCAGTTTTTCCGGCTCGGCTTCCGGCGCTTGCGCGGCCGGCGTCACGATGTCCGGAGACGTATTCACGGTCTCCGGAGCCGGCTTCACGGTCTCCGGAGCCGGCTTCACGGTCTCCGGAAGCGCAATGGCGACATTGTCCGGCAGCTTCTCCGCGACCTCAGGCTCGACGCGCAGCAGGGCCAGCGTTGGCACCAGCGGCGGTTGTTCGTTTTGTCGGGCAAATACCGGTTCAGGCGGCGCCCGCCGTGACGGGATGCTGGCGAATTGCTCATGCGCGGCCCGCAGCAGCGCCGCCGCGCCAAGCCCGAAGATCAGAACCGACATCGACAGCACGATCGCGGCGAACAGAAAACGAAAACCGGGGAGCATGGACGCGAGTTCCGCCTTGCCGGGAAGGTCTGCAGGGCTGTTGATGCCGAAGGGAACGCGGTGACCACTGGAAGCGACGGGATTCGCACGGCGAATCAGCCCGATTCGAGGATATCTCAAGGTCTCGAACCTGTTTGTTACAAAATGGGCGGGCGACGGCGCCGATACGCCGATGCGCCGCGTTTTTCGCGCCGTGCGGCATCTTTGTCGCAACGCTCACGGGTGATCACAAAATGACCGATTTGGGCCGAATTTCGCTGATTTGTCTTGAATGCGCCGCTATCTTCCGCCATCTGCCGTTAACGGTCCGGTGTGGCTTGGGGACTATACAAGAGCGATGATGATTAACCGTATCCTGACGATCTGCGCTGCCGTCGCTGCTGCCTCGGCGGGAACTTCGCTTGCCCTTGCCCAGCAGGGCTATCCGGTGCCCCCAGGCTCGGTCTATTCGGCGCCGCCGGGGCCGTATGTGCCCGGTGGTTATGTCGTCGATGAACGCCGCCGTCCCGGTGCGCCCGATTTCGATGCCCTGGAAGACGACGACGATGCGCCGAACGGCCCGAGTTCGACTGCGATGTCGCCGCCCGGTCTCGGTCCCGTGCTGTCGCCGAACGATCCCCGCTATGGCCGCCCGATGGGCGCGCCTGTCTATTCCGACCGTGGCCCGCCGATGCCCACCGGTCCCGTTCTTTCGCCGGATGATCCGCGTTACGGCCGTCCCGCCGGTCCGCCGCCGGTGATCTACTCGGACCGTGGCGACGGTCGTGTTCCCGCGGCCGGCGTCGTCTATCCCTCCGACGATCGTTTGCGTCCGCCGGAAGCGGTCGGCGGCGGTCCCTCCGTCACCGGCGCCGTGCAGCCGCAGCAGCCTGCTGTGGGCGCCGACGGCAAGCCGTTGGTATTGTCCGCGCTGCCGCCGGAAGAACAGCCGGAAGTCGGCCCTGCGCAGCTCCCGCCCCATCTCCGCCGCCAGGAAGTTTCGTTCGCGACCAAGGAGCCCGCGGGCACGCTGGTCGTCGATACGCCGAACACCTACCTCTATTACGTGCTGGGTGGTGGCCGTGCGATGCGCTACGGCGTCCGCGTCGGCCGCGATGGCTTCACCTGGACCGGCGTGCAGAAGGTTACCCGCAAGGCCGAGTGGCCGGATTGGCATCCGCCGACCGAGATGATCGAGCGCCAACCCTATCTGCCGCGCTTCATGGCCGGTGGCCCCGGTAATCCGATGGGGGCGCGCGCGATGTATCTCGGTTCGACCGTCTACCGCATCCACGGCACCAACCAGCCGTCGACGATCGGCAAGTTCGTCTCGTCGGGCTGTATCGGAATGCTGAACGAGGACGTCTCGGACCTGTTCGAACGCGTCAAGGTCGGCACCCGCGTCGTCGTGATGCCCGGTGGCCCGCCCCCGGGAACCGCGACCGCTTCGGTCGCACCCGCCCAGGGTTTGGCGCCTGCTCAAGGCTTGGCTCCGGCCAATGCGCAGGGCGCGCCGGCACAGGCCCAACTCGCCCCGGTTCCCGGCATGCAGCCGACCGTGGTGCCCCCGCTGCCCGCACCGGTGACGGTGCGCTAACAGCACAGACGTGATCGCTACTGAAAAGGCCCGCACAGCGGGCCTTTTTGTTGGTCATTGCGAGGAGCGAGCGACGGCAATCCATTCTTTCTTGGCGCGGTGAGATGGATTGCTTCGCTTCGCTCGCAATGACGGTTGTGCGCGCAAGCTTCCTCGGCGCCGCGTCTCGGTCACAATCCGAAAAGATTAGTTCTTGAGAGCCCGCGCCACAGCGTCCGGATCTTTGGCGATAACTGTGAGCAGCACCTGGGCCGCCTTGTCGGGGCGGTGCGCGCCTTGCTCCCAATCTCGCACGGTTCCGAGCGGGAGGTGGAAACGCGCCGAAAACTGTTCCTGCGTCAAGTTCAGCTTCTTGCGCAGCGTGCGCACACTCGGCACACGACGAGCACGGGCAAGCTGCGCCTCCGTTGCCGGCAGAGCATCTGGGTCCGAAACGGCGGCACGATGGCGCGCCCCTTCACTCATGGCGTCGAAGGCGCGCCAATCGCTCTTTGGCGGCTTCTTCGGGTTGAGCTTAAATCTCGTGATACTTCCTCTTTTCATGCGGCTCCGCTCCTCTGGCCGATATGATGCGAACGATGTCGCCTCTCATCGTATAAGTGACGAATAGCATTCGGCCATCGACCAAGCCGATCGCGTTGGAACGCTACTCACCAGTGGCGTCGAGATCATCGAACTCGATCACATAGGAGTCCAAGAACACTTTCGCTGCCATTCGAAAGTCGACACCGTGCTTCTTCCGGTTGGCCAACTGCTTGGCTCTGTCCCATTCGAAGTCCATCGCGATCCCCGATCTCGACTATACTGATATTCAGTACCTAGTACCCAATATCGAAGACAAGTGAGTCAGACGCGACGTAAAATTGCGAGTCTTCAGAGTCGGTTAGCATGATGCGTCTTTTCACGAACCCTAGATTCCGGGTACTAGTTCAAGACCATCCGGGCTCTCGATCACGGTTCGGGCCGCTTTGTCGGAACACGGAGGAGAGCAATTTCGAAGGGAGGTCGCCGAGACCGGTGGCCAGCCTCCGTCATCATCGCCACAGCGTTTCATGGACCCCGGATCAGCGGCGCGGCATTTCATACTGCGCAGCGTCGAGGGAGCGCAGCTTGTGGGCGGTCAGCAGATGACGGGATCATGAAGATGTGCCTGTGATTTGCCCGACGTGTCAACGCTCAAAATATCGATGCCGGCGGCCGCCTGTTACTTTGCATGGGGTTGTTTTCGATATTTTTGTTTGGGAGCGAGACCCGCACCATCTCAGACCAGCTTCCTCGGCGCCTCGCCCTTGAACCAGGCGTCGATGCCTTCGACCATCTGGCGGTAATGACCGCGAAAACTGTCTTCGGTGACGTAGCCGAGATGCGGCGTCAGCACCATGTTGTCGAGTTTGCGGAAGGGATGCTCGACCGGCAGCGGCTCGACCGCGAACACGTCGATGCCGGCGCCCGCGATTCTGTTCTGCGTCAGCGCTTCCAATAGCGCGCCTTCGTCGACGATCGGTCCGCGCGCGGTGTTGACGAGATAGGCGGTCGGCTTCATGCGGGCGAGGTCTTCGCGCCCGACCAGCCCGCGCGAGCGCTGGCTCAGCACCACATGGATGGTGACGATGTCTGATGTCGCGAACAGTTCTTCCTTGGAGGCGTAGCCGACACCGGCCTCCTTGCATTTCTCGGGCGTCAGGTTCGGGCTCCAGGCGATCACGTTCATCCCAAAGGCCTGCGCCAGTTTCGACACCTTGGTGCCGAGCTTGCCTAGTCCAATGACGCCGAGCGTGCGACCCTCGATCTCCATGCCGACGAATTTCTGCAAGGGTTCGCCGGCATGCATGCGGGCGTTCTCGCGGCCGATGTTGCGGGTCAGTTCCAGGATCAGTCCCATGGTCAGGGGCGCGGTGGGATCGCGGCCCCATTGGGTGCCACACAACACCACGCCATGGTCCTTGGCGGCTTCCATGTCGATCGCGGCATTGCGCATGCCCGATGTGATCATCAGCTTGAGGTTTGGCAGCGCTGCAAACATCGTGCGCGGAAACGGCGTGCGTTCGCGCATCGCGCAGATGATCTCGAAATCCTTCAGCGCCTGGGCGGCGGCTTCCGTGGTCGCAAACGGCTGGTTGAAGACGGTGACATCGACCCGGTCGGCGATGTGGGACCAGTCCGCGACCTTCAGGGCCACATTGAGATAGTCGTCGAGGATTGCACAGCGCAGCCGCGTCATTGGGAGGTCCGTTCATGGCGAGGGTGACGGCGGAATGGGCCGTCAGGGAAGGGGCCATGGTCGCGCGCAAACGGAGGGCGCGCAAGCGGACTTGGAAGCGGGAATAGCGTTTTTAAGCGAAGTGAGGACCGGTTCGCGTTAAGAAAACGCGTCAAACAAAAGTCTCTACCTCAAAATTCCGGGAAGCTCAGTTCGAACGAGCGAGGTGCTTGGCGCGCCAGGCGGGGCCGGGGCCGCGCATATAGTGCAGTTCCGGGCGGTAAGGATTGAACGCCTTGGCCACGAACTGGCGCCAGAAGGCGCGGATTTCGGCGAACGGCTTGGCCAGCCCGTGGCTGTGCGCCGGGGTGGAGAGGGTTGCCGAATTGATCGTAGCCATGACCCGAGCCCTTGATTTCAGTCGCGGCCTTTGCCGCTTGGACACCCTGTTAGACGTCCCGAAAACCAGTTTTCGCCCGATTTATTAAAAGTTAGTTTCAAATACCGTGATGTAAGGCACACAATGGGTGTGCCTGCGCACACATGGTGACCACCCCGTATTCATCCGTGGTGAACAGACAGAAAACGGGTTCCTGCGGTTGCCCTTTGGGGGCCGCGCCGTTACATCAGCGGCAGCAAATTTCCCAAAATCCTCTGGTTTCAAAGGACCGCGATGGCTCGCCAGTTCGTCTATTTCATGCAGGGTCTGACCAAGAGCTACCCGACCCGGAAGGTGCTCGATAACGTCCATCTGTCGTTCTACCCGGACGCCAAGATCGGCGTGCTCGGCGTCAACGGTTCCGGCAAATCGACCTTGCTGCGGATCATGGCCGGCCTCGACAAGGAATATAACGGCGAGGCCTGGGTCGCCGAGGGCGCCCGGGTCGGCTACCTCGAACAGGAACCGCATCTCGATGAGACCAAGACGGTCCGCGAGAACGTCATGCTGGGCGTCGCCAAGCAAAAGGCGATCCTCGATCGCTACAACGAACTGGCGATGAACTACTCGGAAGAGACCGCCGACGAGATGACCAAGCTGCAGGACGAGATCGAGGCCGCCGGCC